>DQGZ01000055.1:0-4905 GCA_003531345.1 Alphaproteobacteria bacterium
CATCATGGAGCTCCACCCAGTAACAACAGTATCATTAAACAATTTATTGAATATTACTATTCCACCATAACAAAATCCGAACAGTGAGGTCAATATACCTACAACAGACATTGCTCGGATAGGGAAATATGAAAATGAAAGGAATGAGTCGATAAAATATTTTATCTTCTTTGACAACGTCCAGCGGGATTTCCCAATCTCTCTCTTCTGGCGCACATAATATATCATATCCATCTTGAACCCGCACCATAATATCTGCCCGATAAGTGCTGTATTTTTTTCTTCCATCGCAGTTAATATATCAATTACCTTGCGGTCTATTAAAAAACAGTCAAAGCCCCCTTTTGGCATATTTGGCAGAGCAAACTTACGCATCAATTTATAATGCGTGTTAGATATTAGTTTTTGTAGCCCTGATTCCTCACGGTCTTTTCTTACTGCCAGAACAACTTTATTGCCCTGCTGCCACTTTTCCATCATATTAATTATTATCTGTGGGCTGTCCTGCAGGTCTGCAGATATGGCTGTCGCACAATCGCCTTTCGCATAATTAAGCCCTGCCAGTATAGCTGTATATGACCCAAAATTCTTTGAAAGTTTTACAAGCTTCACTTTACTATTTATGTTATGAAGCTTTTCAAGTTCGGCATAGGAATTATCTTTTGAGCCGTCATCAACAAATATCAGCTCATAATCAATATCTTTGTTATCCAGTATATGTTCTTTCAGTTTTTGGTATAAAGGCGTAATGTTAAGTTCATTATAGAACACAGGTATAATAATGCTTAAGAAGGGTTTTTTAATTTCCACCTGTTACCTCTTTTTTCCATTGGTCATACTCCCTTATATACTCATCTGGATCGTACTTTTCTGATGAAAGCACCAGCAGCACAGAATCTTCAGAAAAATCATACATATCCTTCCATACCATTTTATCAAGGTATAATCCTTCAAATGGTTTATCTAATGTATATTCTTTCCTGATATAACCATCATCAACCAAAACTTTGCAGCTTCCTGCAACGCAGGCTATCATGAACTTGGAATTACGGTTAGCATGCTTGCCACGTACCACATTGCCCTTGGTGGCGTAAATATAAAAAAGCCGTCTGATTTCAAAATCAACATCATCACCGCCTTGAATAACCGTCATGCTGCCGCGTTCATCGCCAGTTTGTTTGAAGGTTATATATTTGAACTTTATAGTCATTTCTTAAGTATAGCAAATAATTTAAGACTCTTAAATTCACCCCGTATCTGAAGATGTTTTTCCAGTTCGCCTTCATATTTAAAGCCCATTTTATTGTAAAAATTAATAGCTCTGGAATTATCAGAAAATACATTAAGGTATATACGTTCAAGATTAAGCTTTGTGAAGGCAATTTTAATTATTTCTTCGGTTGCAAATTTAGCTACACCGCTTCCTACTGCATCTTTATGTAGAGATATTGCATACTCAGCGTTCTTATCGTTATAGTTTATATTTTTTAAACTTACAGTACCCAAATATCTATCATTATCATCAGTTGCTGCCATATGAATATCTTTGCTCTCGTTCTGAGCCTTTTCAATAAAGGAAATTACATCATCTCTGTTCATTTTATCTGGGTCAAACCTGAAATATTTATTTATTTCTGGGTCTTTTATCCATTCCAGTATTCTGTCTGCATCTCTGATGTTAAGTTTTCTAAGGTGCATTATCTATATGCTCAGTATTTATTTATTGTTTCAACAACATATCCCATTTCCTGATCGGTCATGCCATTATATAATGGCAAGCTAAGAACGGTTTTAGCATATTTTTCTGTTATTGGCAGGCTGCCTTTTTTTAACCCCAGATATTCATAGGCCTCCGAAAGATGAGGGGGAATAGGATAATGTATCACGCTACCAATATTATTGCTTTTTAGATATTCCATAAAATTATCACGCTTTTCTGTCCTCACAACAAATAAATGCCATACATGGCTTGCACCTTTTCTTATTTTTGGCAAAATTATTTTTTCATTTTTTATATTACCTAAATAGTACTCAGCTATTTTCCTACGTTCTTGCGTTAGCCTACTTAAATATTTAAGTTTTACTACTAGAAACGCCGCCTGTATCTCATCAAGGCGTGAATTATAGCCCACTACTTTATTATGATATCTCTGCTCAGAGCCATAATTGCGTAATATTTTTATTTGTTGTGTTAGTTCTTCACTGTCTGTTGTTATTGCCCCTGCATCACCGAATGCCCCAAGGTTTTTGCTTGGGTAAAAACTAAAACAACCAAATTTACCAAAGCTACCAGTCATTTTACCACTCCATTCTGCACCGTGAGATTGTGCGCAATCTTCAATTATCTGTAAATTGTATTTTTTTGCAATTTCAACTATCCGCCCCATATTTGAAGCTTGCCCGTATAAATGAGTAACGAGAATAGCCTTTGTTCTGTCTGTTATTTTTTCTTCCAACCTTTCAGCATCAATATTATAATATTCATCAGGTTCAACCATCACAGGGGTTGCGCTGTTAATTGTAATTCCCATAAAGGTGGCAATATATGTGTTGCCTTGAACTAGCACTTCGTCACCTTGTTTTATCCCCGCTGCTCGTAATGCCATAATTAACGCATCAAGACCGCTTGCTACGCCAACCGAAAATCTTGAGCTGGTAAATTTGGCAAACTCTTTTTCAAAATTTTCAACTTCCTTACCTAATATATACCATCCGCTTCTTAAAACTCTCAGTGCTGCCTGTTCATATTCATCTTGATTGGCAAGGAAGGATATTTCTAGATTGTTAAATGGAACTTCCATTATTTTATTATAGTATTAATAGTGAACAAATGTGTTTATTAAACAAGAATTTATTAAAATTGCCAATTAATTTTACCTTTGATAGATTTTACTTTTAGTAGCAAGATAAAAGATTTAGTAAACGTATGGTTATGAAAAAAATTAGATCAAAGATTAATCAAGAAAATGCACTAATACTTATAGCTAACCTGTTTTTTATCATTTTTGTTATATCTTCCAATCAGACCGTATTTTTTGCTGACTCTAATCAGTATTGGGAATTCGGCAAAGATATAATATCAGCAGATGGCTTTAACCTTACGGGTTACGATGCTTCACTAAGGAGTTACCTTTTTCCATTGTTCTTGGGTCTAGTGAATTTTCTAGCTGATATACTGCATATTAATCCCATATATACAATTCAGGTGGCTCAGGGATTCCTATTTATACTTGTGTTGGTTAAATTTTTACCAAAATTTTATCTGAAACTGTTTGTACAAAATGGTTCAAAAAAAATATTACAGAATATAAATAGTATCCAGATAGCTGTTATTTTGTTATTATTTTTTGTATTCTGGAGAGGTTATTTATTATTCCCTCTATCGGATTTTCCATCAGCATTATTATTCCTTGCGTCATTATATTATCTTATCGACATTGAAAAAGAAGAGAAAAAGAAGAGAATAAAAAATATCATTTTATCAGGTGTGTGTCTTGGTGCCGCAGCTATAATACGTCCTATATATGAATATGCAGGATATTTAATATTCATATATATTTTTTATCTTAAATTTTTCAAAAAATTAGAGATTACAATATCAGGCTTTATTATGGGATTTATTATACCCTTATTACCCCAGTTATACATTAATTATAAATTATACGATAAATTCAACCCTTTTTCAAATTCAGACCAGCTATTAATATTCCAACTAAAAATTGGATTACAAATACAAAAGTTTCAAGCATTTTTCGGCGCTGCCCAAATCTACATCAACCCTGCTTATAAATATATTGACGCCTCCACCATTGTTGATATTCCAAGCTATATCAAATTTACCTTCAATAATTTTGCCTTCTCAACCTTAACTTACCTGAAAAAATTATTTAATGTTTTCGATATGAATTCTTCGGAACCTTATATAATGAATGCGGGTATAAAAAGTTTTCTATTTCTTAGTGCGCTTAATTTTACTGTATTATTTCTGGCAATTTGCCAGTTGTTAAAATCTAGGCTTAATAATGCCAGAAAATTTTTTATTTTTCTTATAATCCTGCCTGTTTTACTTTCCTGCACTGGGGCTGTAGAGCTTAGGTTTTCATTAACATTTACTATCTTACTTTACTCTATATTCGCATTTGGCGTCACCGCAAATTATAAAAATTTTCTGAACTATAAAATGTTTGCGATATTTGTTTTATTCATATTAAGTACTACGGCATTATCATACTCCACCATTATAACCTGCCAGACCCCCATCTTTCTAAACACAGCGTCAACACGGGTTTACTATGATAATAAGAATTATGAGCTTGCTGACTATACAAGGGATATATACTATGGGAAATTTCCAGCAAAGAATGGAAGCGCATATAAATTTATAATACAAACTGGAAGAAGTATTTCTTCACAGGAGTTTTATATAAATATAACTTCACAACCAACTGATAAATATACTAATAATACTTTTGAGATGAAGATGTCAGCCTTTAAAACCCAATATGAGGCAGTTATACAGCCTAATTCTCCTTTTACCGAAAAACCAGCTCAATTTAGGATAGTTAATCGCTCCTTAAAGCCTATAGAGATAAAAAGCGTTGCTGTTTACGAAATGGTTGTTGAGTGAGTATTACAAATTTTTTGGTAAACCAACCCTTCTCGCCATCTATATAACGATTCATTTAAAATCTTTGTGCCTCAAAAAACTATATTAAATTTAGGCTAATATGGATATAATCACCTTCAGGTGTAAGCCGTTTTATTTTTTTTCAACTAACAATATAAATGCCCATTTTTCCTAATAGGTTGGCAAGCAGTAAATTATTCTCTCTGGCTTTTTTTAATGCACCCTTATTGGTTAAGTAATAAAGTTCATTAATATTGAACCCTTTTTCATTTAGCAAA
>DQGZ01000055.1:5272-5575 GCA_003531345.1 Alphaproteobacteria bacterium
CATTCTACCCTTTAAAACAAAATATAAACTATTACCTATATAAGCAAAATTGGGGGTTGAAATAAGCACCTCTCTGGCAATTCTTTTTGCCTGCTCCAGAACTTTGTCTGGCTCTTTTATCGCCTGTATAGTGTTTGCTAATATTGCATAATCAAAAGGCTTTTCCGTGGCATTTTTGCTGGGATAGTAGGTCAGGTCAATATCTGCATCTCCCTGAACTACAGAAAGCCCTTTATTCAAAGCCAGTGAAACATTTTTTGTATCAACATCAATGCCGTGAGTAAGGCAATTTTTATAAACCTT
>DQGZ01000007.1 GCA_003531345.1 Alphaproteobacteria bacterium
TGGAAAACCTGTTTGGAGAGTTATAGAGAAGCTTGCAGACCTCTTTATATCTGTAAGCAGTTGCTTGCGAATTTTTTTCATCTTCAAACCCTTTAAGCTCAGCAAAACTTACTTTTTTCAGGTTAAAGCCTTTTTCCTGCACCGCAACAGGAAGTTGAGGCTCCACACAAGATGCAAGACCTAATAAAAGTAAAAGGGAAATATATTTTTTCATTTTTGGAAGATTAGAATTAGATAATGATTTAGATATTAGTTATTACCCAATTAGGATTAGAAGACCTGATATTTCTTTCAAACTCCCATTCATCATCAACAATATCTATTGCCGATGTGCTTCCATTGACAACATTACCCATTTCGTCCTTGGTAAAGTTTATCTGCTCAGACTGAATTTTAAGTGCAATTCTGGCTATATTGCCTAGAATTATTGCTTTTGAAACTCCTGTTATTTTAACGGAAACCAAAGATATATTATCTTTCTGGCTCATTTTAAAGAAGCCTTCAAGCCTGTTGATAAAAGTTGAGTACAGGCTTTCATTGAGCAGCATTTTCAGTGTTGCACGATCATTTTCGGAATAAGCCTTCAAAACCATTTCAAAAGCTGACTTTGCACCTTCCAAAAATTGCTGAATATTAAAAATAGTATCTTTCTGTGCGATTTCAATAACACCACTCTTTACCGCCTCATTAGAAAAAATTACACCATCATAAGGGTCTTTTTCATGCTCAACAGCAGTTTTGTGATCGCTATTTTTTTCAGGAATGACCCTTTTATCCAAACTTTTTGCTGGCTCAGGAAAACTTGGCTTTGCACCGAAGCTTTTCAGGCGCTCAATATCTTCGTCATTTTCTTTCTTTCCCAAGATAGAGAAAAACTTGAAAGCCAGAAATAGACCTATGATAATAAAAAAAATTATATCTCCGTAACCTATTGGCATTTTTAAAATTTTTGTTTAATTTGCTCCATGTTTGCCTTATATAGGTTAAACTCAAAAAAAATCCACTAGAATAATGACCTTTTTCAAGGAAAATTTGCCGAACTATCTTACGTTAGCACGCATTTTAGCTGTACCATTTTTGGTTATTTTCTATTTCCTTGAATCAGGGAATAAATACATAACCTGCGGACTATTTATTGTTGCCTGTATAACCGACCTTCTTGATGGTTACTTTTCAAGAAAGTGGGGGGTAACCAGTAAATTTGGCGCATTAATGGACCCAATAGCTGACAAGCTCCTGGTAGTGACAGCACTTGCCTTACTCATCTCTACTAATAACACACATATAATTCCCGCTATTGGCATTATGTGCAGGGAAATATTTATTTCTGGATTAAGGGATTTCATAGCAAAAAACTCAGAAGACATGCCCGTAACTAGATTATCAAAATGGAAAACCGCCGCACAGATGACCTCAATCTCAATTCTCCTCCTTATACCTGAATACGAGGTTCAAATGTCTTTCCTTATTAAATCCTTATTTTATACTGGATATATAATGTTATGGGCAGCTTTTTTAGTTACTGTTTACACAGGTTACAGATATTATATCACCGCTAAGGAGAAAGAACTGATATGATATCAGAGATCAATAAATCCAGAATAAATGCATTCAAAGCAAATAAACGTGGCTATTATTCTTTTTTAATTTTTTCCCTTCTGTTTATCATATCTCTTTTTGCAGAGTTTATTGCCAATGACAAACCTGCAATGATAGTTTATAAAGATAATTATTACTTCCCCGTTTTTAAAGCTTACCCTGAAACTGAGTTTGGTGGCATATTTGAAACTGAAACAGATTATCGGGACAATTTCGTTCAGGATGAAATTTTAAGGAGTGGCGGAAAGATTTTCTGGCCATTGATCGAATTCAGGTTTGATACAATAAATTTTGAACTACAGGAAGAGCACCCTGCTCCACCAAACTCACAAAACCTACTCGGCACTGATGATAGGGGGCGTGATGTACTGGCACGTATAATATATGGCTTTCGTATTTCTGTTTTCTTCGGGTTGATTTTAACTGTGGTCAGCTCAGTCATAGGCATCATTGCAGGCGTGATACAAGGCTATTATGGCGGCATAATTGATCTTACCTTCCAGCGTTTTATTGAGATATGGGATTCCATCCCTACCCTCTTCCTGCTAATAATTTTGGCCTCAATAATTGAACCAACCTTCTGGATATTGCTTTGCTTCCTGCTGCTTTTTTCATGGATGAGACTGGTTGGTGTTGTACGTGCTGAGGTTCTAAAGGTTCGTAATTTTGACTATGTTCAGGCGGCAAAAGCATTGGGGGTAAGTGAAAGAAAAATAATGCTCAAACATATTCTGCCTAATTCACTGGTTGCTGTTATTACCTTTATGCCCTTTGTTCTAAGCGGCTCTATAATCACCCTCACTGCGTTGGATTTCCTTGGGTTTGGCTTGCCTTCCGGCTACCCATCGCTAGGTGAAATACTCTCTCAGGGTAAAGCAAACCTACAGGCTCCGTGGCTTGGCATTACTGGTTTCGTTGTGCTTTCAGTTATGCTTTCATTGTTGATTTTTATCGGTGAAGCCGCTAGAGACGCCCTGTCACCTTATAAAAAATGATATAGCACGAGTTTGATAATGAAAGAATTACCGCAAAATTATGATGCCGCCATTGTTGAAAAAAAATGGCAGGATGAATGGGAGCAGGAGAAAATCTACGCTTGGGACAGTGAGGTTTCAAGAGAAGATAGTTTCGTGATAGACACCCCTCCACCCACCATTTCTGGGCAGTTGCATATGGGGCATATTTTCTCATATACCCAGACGGATTTCATTGCCCGCTATAAAAGAATGCAGGGCTTTAACATTTTCTACCCGATGGGTTTTGATGATAACGGCTTGCCAACTGAACGCCTAGTTGAAAAAGAAAAGAAAAAGAAAGCATATCAATATCCATCACGGGAAGATTTCATAAAAGATTGTGAGGAAGTTGCTGAAAAATATCGTCTACAATTCCGCAATCTTTTTAAATCAATCGCACTGTCAGTTGATTGGAAACAGGAATATCATACTATTTCAGACGAGGTGATGAAGATCTCTCAAATGAGCTTTATTGACCTTTATAATAAAGGCTTAGTTGAGCGTAAACTTGAGCCGATGTTCTGGGACCCAATTGACCAGACAGCAATAGCCCAGGCAGAAATTGAAGAAAAAGAATTAGATAGTTTTGAGAATTATATCTGGTTTGGGTTAAGAGTTAAAGAAGGTGAACATAAAGGAAAGTTTGTTAAGATAAGGAATAAAAATTCGTCATTGCGAGGAGCTGAAAGCGACGTGGCAATCCACACTACTAACGGGCAAGCCTCTCAAACCGATGGACTGCTTCGCTCTGCTCGCAATGACGAGTGGGTAGCTGAATATACCACCCAATCAGACCCAGAATGGTTTAAAGGTATTGAGGTAATGACTACCCGCCCAGAAATGTTACCTGCTTGCGTAGCGTTTATGTATCACCCTGAAGACGAGAGGGCAGAAATTTTAAAGAATTGTGAGGCAATAACTCCATTATTTCATGCGATAGTTCCAACTATTGCTGACGAAGCCGTGCAAAAAGATAAAGGCACTGGCGTTGTGATGTGCTGCACCTTCGGTGATGAGCAAGATGTTCGCTGGTGGAAGGCGCACAAGTTGGAGCTAAAAATTATTTTGGATAAGTTTGGGAAGATTTCTATAGACCCGTCATTGCGAGGATCTGAAAGCGATACGGCAATCCAACTTAACAAGAAAGCCTCTCAAGCCGATGGATTGCTTCGCCCAAGCGCTCGCAATGACGCTATAGAAAAAATCCAAAGTAAAAAAGCTGACCACCAGGAAGCAAATCTTTCAGCGAGAAAAATCGTTATAAAACTACTTGAAGAAAATGGTTTAACAGCGAAAGAGAAAAAGAAGATAACCCACCCAGTTAAATGCGCTGAGCGCTCTGGCAGCCCGCTTGAAATTATTCCAACGCATCAGTGGTTTGTTAAAGTTTTAGAATTTAAAGAGCAGTTAAAACAAAAAGCATTGGAATGTAACTGGAACCCGGATTTCATGAAGGTTCGCATTCTGCAATGGATAGATAGTTTAAGCTGGGACTGGTGCATTTCCCGCCAGCGTTATTTCGGCGTTCCATTTCCTGTTTGGTATGTAAGAAAGCTTGGTAGTAAAGACCCTTACAATATTATTATAGCCACCCCAGATAACCTGCCAGTTAATCCACTTAGCAAATTACCAAAAGGGCTAGAACTTAGAAGCCCTTGGAAAGAGGCAAATCTATTTGACTGCTATGTAATTGACGATCTTTTTGATATTAAAGGAAAGAAAATTGCTTCTGCAGGAGAAGAGGTTGAAGTAATCCCCGACACAGATGTAATGGATACTTGGGCGACTTCTTCAATCTCACCACAAATAAATAGTGGGGCGATTAGTAGCCCTCACTTATATCCTCTCCCAAAGGGAGAGGATATAAGTAACCCCCTCTCCCTTCGGGAGAGGGTAGGGGTGAGGGCTAAAGAAAAAAAATACTCACCAAAAGAACTGATTGAAAATGCAAGAGACCTAAGAAAAACCGAAACTAAGCAAGAAGAAATATTATGGTATTTTCTAAGAAATAGAAATTTGAATGGGTATAAATTCCGCCGTCAACACCCTGTTGAACATTTTATAGCAGACTTCGCCTGCCTTGAGGCTAACTTAATTATTGAGCTAGATGGTGGGCAGCACAATGAAGACAAATCAATAAAATATGATGATGCAAGATCTAAATTTCTAGAATCTAAAGGCTTTAAAATTATAAGATTTTGGAATAATGAGATTAATGAAAATTTAGAAGGAGTGTTAGAATCTATTTTAAATAACCTAACGGAAAGATGCCTTCACCCTAACCCTCTCCCAGAGGTAGAGGGAACTTCTTCCCGCCACCAAAAACTTTTTCCCGCTGACCTGCGCCCGCAAGCGCACGAAATTATCCGCACTTGGGCATTTTATACTATCGTAAAAGCGATGCACCACGAAAACACAATTCCGTGGAAAAACCTTATGATATCTGGTTGGTGCTTAGCTGAAGATAAAACCAAAATGAGTAAATCAAAAGGCAATGTTGTAACACCTGAAGAAGTTTTAAAAGAAAATTCGGCTGATGTTATTCGCTACTGGGCTTCAACTTCTAAGCTTGGTGCTGATACTGCATTCTCAAAAGAAACTTTAAAAATCGGTAAAAAACTTACCAATAAATTATGGAACGCAACTAAGTTTGCGTCTATCCATTTGAACTTAGTTAAAGATGCCAAAACTGCGGCACAAAATTTAAAAGACGGAATAATTTTTGAACCAGCCGACAAAGCAATAATTTCAAAACTTCATCAGGTAGTTTTAAAAGCCACAGAAGAATTTGAGTTGTTTGAATATTCAGTTGCACGCACACATATTGAAGAATTTTTCTGGAAAGATTTTTGTGATAATTATTTAGAAATTATCAAAACCCGAATTTACAATGAAGCCCCTGAAAATGAGAAATCTCGCTTGTCTGCGGCATATGCGG
>DQGZ01000086.1 GCA_003531345.1 Alphaproteobacteria bacterium
AGCGAGTTCCTTTTAAGTATGGGTATTATGGAAAGGCTAGGAAACCTCCGCAATCACTTGAGTTCAAGGCAATATGACGCTATGAAAAAAAGCGTTGAACGATTGATTTCAAAAAATCAGATGGGTGAGGCTTTCAAGTGCCTGATACTAGAAAAATTTAGTTAGTGCGCGCCTAAAAATGAACAACTAATTGTTTGATTGAGACAAATATTATAAAATGCCAATCAACTATGAAAAATTTAGTAATATTCTTATATTTCGTTTTCCTATTCAAATTGGCATTTGCACAAAGCTTGCCGAGCATTCCAGGCTTAGGAAATGGAACATTAGGTCAAGGCACAGAGATAGCGACTGATGAACAGGAAAGGTTTCAGCTAGCACAGGCAGATGTACTGCCAGATGATTTGAACTTACCAGAATTATCTGATGATTCACAAGGTTTAGGCATTGATGATTCCGAAAGTGAGGGGGGAATTAAAATTGGCAAGGCGAAATCTGGTAATGAAAATAATTACAAACAACAGGAACCCCAACAACAAGACCCAAATGATTTGAGCGTAACTACCATTCCCGAGGTTGAGTTACCAAAATATGAGGACGTACCTTTTGCCGAAGAGGCTCAGATACCAGCAATGCCAACAATAGAAGAACCACAATTGACTAATGATTATAACAATGTTCAGCCCGCTTCCCAGACCATTGAGGTTAATCAGTTTCAGAAAAATAATTTTGCAACTGGCAGTAATTCAGGTGAAATAGAGGTGTTAAAGCCAGAAGATTTTCAGGCAATAACATTAGACAACCTTGGTAAGGAAAATAAAACTGATAATCAATTCCCTGCGGTTCCTGATCTTGGTTATAACAGAAGAGACGAGGAAGAAGATTCAGCAAATTCAGCACTAAGCCCAGAGGAAAGAGAAAAGCAGGTGCAACAATTATTAGATGACTTACTACCAGAGGAAAAATCTACGGCTCAGAACAGCCCACTTATAATATCCAAAAAGAAAAAGGAAGAGGTAACGGAAGAGCCTGCTAAAGAAGAAGAGGTAGTAGAAATTGACGATGGAATTGCCAAAGATTATGAGAACCTTGGTAAACCAGGTAGGATTGGCTATAAGCCCATAACCTATTCTGAAGACCAGTTAAATGAGCAATTTGTTAAAGCTGCTATAATAGGAAATAAGCAAGCCGTTGTTGACCTTCTGCACTCTGGAAGGCCTGCCAATTCAAGGAATAAATTCGGTGAAACGCCTTTAATGGCGTCAATTTATAATGGGCATAATGAAATCACCGAGCTGTTGCTGGTTGAGGGTGCAGACGCAAATATTCAGGATGTAAGAGGTAACACGCCACTCCACGTATCAGCGGCGAGAAGAAATTATTTTGCTGCTCAGCAATTGATACGTAATGGTTCAGTTATAGATGCAAGGAACAGGGCTAATGATACCCCATTGCTGATTGCAACACTTAACGGCTCAGTTGACATTGTTGACCTGCTGATAAGAGAGGGGGCAGATGTTAATAAAGCAAATGATGACGGCTTGACCCCCCTCCATATAGCATCTTTCAATGGTAATATTGAGTTGGTTAAATACCTGCTTTATGTTGGGGCAAATGCCAATATGGTAACCAGAGAGGGTTACAAACCTTACGATCTTGCCTATGGCAGGCACCTTCCAGTTGCTCAAGCCTTAGCAACATACACCAATGCCCAGAAATATGTTTCAAAAGAATTACCTAAAATAATTCAAGAGAGAAATAAGAAACAAATTTCTCCACAAAGTAATTCATCATTCGAAGACCCCTATATAATGTTCCCCAAAGCTTATCAGGAAGACAGTCAGGAAAAGCTTACTCAAGAACAATTAGCCTACGAACAAGAGCAGTATAACTGGTGGGCAGCCACTAAAAGAGGTGAAGAGAGTATACAAAACATAGAATCAACAGGAGTTAGAACCGATATGGTAAATCACACACCTGTTCAGGAGCTTAATGGGCAAGGTTATGCAAATGATATGACGGGTCTGGTCAAACAGGATAATTTGAAACTTGTAAGCAAGTCTTCAACCGTTTCCTATAACGATAATAATAAAGATATAAATAATGGAGAAATAATATTGCCAGTAAAAGCAGTTCAAAAATTTGCTGAACTAAAAAATAATATAAATAAAGACCCCAAACTTGAAGGCAGAGGAATTGAATTTACTGAAGGTAAAGCACCTATTGTGCGTAATGAAAGTTTAAAAAGAAAAACTGATAATAGCTTTAAAAAAGAGGCTAAGTTAAATTATGGTCAAAATAACAGGGCTTCTGAACTGGGCGGCATTATCAAAGCTCCTGCACCCCTACAGCAGAAAATCATAAGCACTACTAGCCCTGAATTAAAAAAACAGCCATTAACAAGTTCTGTTACTTTCAGTGTAGGCTCAAAATACGCCTCTATGCCACCTGCACAGCGCAAACAATGGGACATCAGGCTAGACAGGTGGGTAAAATCTGGTTTCAGGGAGTATAATATGTCTGAAACAGAAAGGCAGTTATGGCTAAAACAGAAACAGATATTGCAGGCAATATATCAAAGTGAGTTTGACAGGAAAGTTGAAAGCCTGAAAAGCCTTTATGCAAAAAACAAGAATATATCCTATAGTCAGGGGCAAACAAATATAAGGGAAATAAAGGAAAAGCCTATAAACAAAAACCAGCAAGTTTATTATAAGCAAACCCCTTTAAGCCTGCAAAGAAAACTGGCAAACCAGAAATACCGTGCCAGATTCAATTCCTCTGTTGCGTCTTCTTATTAGAGACTTAGCAGGTTGCTAATCCAGTACTAGCACTCTTTTATATTCCTCAATTGAAATTTTTCCTGCCTGAATAAGGCGGCGGCCGACTGTTTGTAATGTTTCAAAACCGTCCCTTTCTGCAATTTTTATTAATTCAATTTCTGTTGCGTTTTTAAGTATTGCCTCTTTTATTTCTTTTGTGAGTGCCAGTATCTCATGAATACCAACCCGCCCCTTAACGCCTGTTCCGCTGCATCTTTCGCAACCTTTTGACTTTTGGGCTTTTACTGTTTTTATTTCTTCTTCTGCAAAACCTAAATCACTTAAAACTTCTGGACGAGATATGGGGTCATCACTCAGACAATGCGGGCAGTTAACCCGTGCCAGCCTCTGTGCTAAAACTAGGCTTAATGATGAAGTTATCAGATAATTAGGCACGCCCATATTTATTAAACGGGTAATCGTGCTTGCTGCATCATTAGTGTGCAGGGTTGAAAGCACTAAATGCCCCGTTAATGATGCCTTTATTGAAATATCTGATGTTTCCTTGTCTCTAATCTCACCCACCATTATAACTTCGGGGTCTTGGCGTAAAAAGCTCCGCAGCGCCCCGGCAAAAGTAAAACCTATTGACTCTTTAACCTGCACTTGCCCTACACCTCTAAGGTCATATTCTACTGGGTCTTCTGCTGTTAATATATTTACACCTGGCTCGTTGAGCTCCTTTAAACACGCATATAAGGTTGTTGACTTACCAGAACCCGTTGGGCCAGTAACTAGTACCATACCTTGTGGTGCATGAATTGCCTTTCTGAGTTTTTTTAAATTATGCTCTGGTATTCCAAGCTGGTCTAAAGTAAAATTTGCTGCTTCGGGGTCCAGTATCCTCATCACAACACGCTCACCGTGAACTGTAGGCAGAACTGAAACACGAATATCAACAGTTTTATCCGCAAGCCCAGATGTGATTGCACCATCCTGCGGCATCCTGCGCTCCGAAATATCAAGTGATGCTAAAATTTTCAAACGGGTAACAACTGCTGAATAATTGAATGTCAGAAATTCCGAAAAATCCTCAATAGCCTGCAACACACCATCTTTACGGTAACGCACCTGCGCACCTTCCCTAAAGCCCTCAATATGAATATCACTAACCCCAGTTGCTATTGCTTCTGACAGGATTGTATCAACAAATTCTATAACATCAGTTGCTGCATTAACTCGTGACTTTTTACCTTTTTTATCTTTTTCCTCTTCAGTCATCAGAAGTTCTGCCATGGCTGCACTATTGACATTTTCAGATTGCTGCTCATTATAATTTAGTCCTTCTTTCTCAAAATCACCAGATTCCAAGCTTCTTAAAAAATCATCATCCATGCGTGACTTTAGACGCTCAAGATATTCTTCCATTTCTGATAATGTAACAACGCTTGACTCCATCAAGGAAGAATTCGAAATGATTTGCATGGAATTAAAGGCCTCGAGTGAAGAGGGGTCAGATACTGCAACATATATCTTATCACCAACTGCATCTACAGGAACCACACGATTTTTAATTATGAACTGGTCGGTTATTGTGTCTAATAATGGTCTGGTTTTAAGATTTGCTAATTTTACTTTACTTCTTAACAACCCATAGGTTTCACAAAATTTATTAGCAATTATTTCTTCATCAATGAAACCCATATTTATGCTTGCAGCAACTAACCCTGTTGACATCGCTTTATCAAGATTTGCAGCTTCTGTCAGTTGCTCCTCTGAAATAATCTTTGCCGAACGTAAAAACTCTACGAGAGATTTATCTGTCTGTTTTGGTAAGCTTATCATTTTAGATACCCTTAACTTTTACACCTTCAATAAATTTATAAGATTTTATATCAATAGGAATTTACTGAAGAACCCTAGGTGCTATGAATATTATTAATTCACTTCTTTCACTATCATTTGTATCACGGCTAAATAGTTTTCCAACCCCTGGTATATCGCCAAGTCCTGGAACCTTATCGTTTGTTTTGGTTTTTGACTCCGAATAAATTCCGCCCATAACAACTATTTCACCATCTTTAGTTACTAGGTTGGTCTTAAGCTCACTTTTTGTAATTGGGGGGTTATCAACCGTTGTATCAACTGTATCTTTATTAACAGTAAGGTTAAGCATCAAATTTCCATCACCGATTATTGACGGCGTTACAGCAAGCCTAAGTCCCGCCTCCTTGAATTCAACTTTTGTTCCGTCCTGTGAAGTTGTTTCATAAGGCACCTCATCACCCTGAAAAATAACTGCTTCCTGATTATCCAGCGTGAACACACGAGGGTTAGAAACAACTTTTGTTAAACCCTGCCTTTCAAGCGCTGATAATTCTATTTTCAGGTCAGCCGAAGAACCAAAACCAGTAAGTATGCCAATACCGCCTGTTGGGTTAAGAACATTCAGGTTAGAAAGGCTGGAAGCTGCACTGCCTGCTGTAAGCGCACCAGTGGAATCACCACCAACACCAACTAAGCTGGCATTACCTGGCCTGCCATCAATTGTATTTCCATATCTGTCTGTAGTATTAACGCCAAAACGTGAGCCAAATGCCTTTTCAAAACCATCACTCACTTCAACTATAAACGCCTCAATGAAAACTTGCTGGGTTTGCGTATCAAGCTCTCCGACCAGTTTTGAGATAAGATCCATATCCTCTTTCCTTGCCTTTACTATCAGCAGATTACGCCTCTCATCAATCGTCATTTCTGGGTCAATATTCCTTATACCTTCTGCACCAGCCTGTTTTCCTATTGCCTCCTGAATTGTCAGCTTAACTGGAGCAGGTTTAGTGTAATATAGTTTGAATATCTCAGTATACAAAGGCTGGGCTGCCTTTTTTAGCATCAATGCACGCTGTACATTCTGCTTTCTTTTTTGCTCAAATTCCTCAAGCTGTACAACAGTATTCTGGTCATGAACCCTGATGATATTTGATTTCACATCAACGTATTTTGCCAATTTTTTAGTATCCAGAATAGAATCGAGCATACTGGTCCAGAAAACATCTTTTAGTTTTGCTGTTACCACTCCCTTAACCTCATCAGAAACCAAAACATTTACATCTGTTACTTGTGAAAGCATTTCAGAGAAAGTTCTGATATCCATATTTTCAGCATTAACCGTAACTTTAAAAGACTTCTTTTCCAGATTCTCTGCATCAACATAGTCAAAACTCTCTTCTTTATTTACAAAAGTACGGGAAAATTTCTGGCTTTCTTCCTTGTCCCTCTGGATAGCTTTTGGCCCTAAACTATAATCAGTAACTGATTTTTCCTTACTTTCGGAAATGAATTTCTGCCTGTCAAAAGTTGGCTTTGCCTCTATCAGCCTATCGCCATACTCAAGCCCACTCTTGCCCTCTGTTTTACATGCATGAATTGGGAAAACCAAAACAGACCATAGTAAAAACGGTACAATTTTATTTATTCTTTGTTTTATCAAGATTTACCTCAATTTTATTACTTACGGGAATTTTTATTTCACCTTCACTGTTCTTTATAACCACCCCTGAAATATCTATGTCTGCAACCTCCCCCCTGTCATTCCCTACCTTATCACCAATTTTAACCACATAATCTACACCATTAAGAGCCTTTATTGCTGCAATTTTCCTAGTATCAGAAAGCATAATGCCAACCACTTTATAGCTATTTACCTTGTAAGCGGTGATAGGGCTTAGTTCCTCACTTCTTTCGGAAGATACCGTTTGCCCTACTGTCTGTACAGCATCCTGTATAACCTTAACAGCTGTTCCAGATGGAGAAAATGGGTCACGCTCCTGTGCATAGGCATCAGAAAAGTAAAAAGTCGCTATAAGCATCAAAAACAAATTAATGGCTATTTTGGAGCAGTTTCTCATATTGTTTTTTTGGCATTGCATAATCTGTCAAGCTTATTGATATTTCTATACCTCTATCAGTTTCGCTACTTTGGTTAAGCGCTAAAACCTCACTATCTATCTTCATATAAGGCTTGGCCTTTTCAAGCTGTTTCTTAAAATTAAGGTAATTTGAGTAATATCCACTGACATTTAGTAGTATTTGTACCTCAGAATGCTCGATCGGCTTATCCTTATTAGTAGCGGAAAGCTGGTTGATACTTCTTATTACCATATAATTTTCAGATGCCAGATTGGTTATTTGCTTAAAAATAGTTCTTTCACCATGAAGGTCAGAAAATAATGGCAATATGATTTCGGCTTTTTTCCTGTTACTATTTAACAAAGACTGGGCTGAAATTATATTCACCTCAAGTTTTTCCAAAGCCTGATTAATGTCAGAGTTGCTTTGGAATTCTGACTTCGCTTTAATTATAGGGTTAGCTGTAAAATAATTAATTATAAAGCATAATATCACCGTTACACATATTGCAAGAATGATTTTCAGGATAGATTGCTTGACCGCCTGATTATCAAAAATACCACTCCCCTTAGTAACGCCATCATTTTTTGACTTGGTTTTTTTACTTAGAAGCCCCTTTACAAGGGTGCCAATATCCATATTCAGGTCAATTGCCATAAAATACCCTATTTTTTAATTATGTTTGCATTCATAACAAAATCCTTGATCATGCCGCCATTTTCCAGTGGAGTTGATTTCATGTTGGTTATTATTAGGTTTTCAACTACATCACTGCCTTCAAATGCCTTGGTAAACTCAATTATATTATTTTCTTCAAAGGCCCTGCCTTCTATAATCAACAGATTCTTATCTATTTTTATCTTTTCCAGCCATACACCATCTGGAATATTACTGCTCACCTGCTTTAATGTTGAGATTATTAACGCCTGATTAGCAGGAATTTCAGCACTGAATTTTACCAGCCTGTTTAGATGCGCTCCATTTTCAGTAAGCTCTTTATATAATTTATTCTTTTCTGAATATTGCCTGCTGAGATTGTTAAACTCTGATATTTCTTTATAGTTGGAGGAGTACTGCCCAGCTGAAAAAAGTGAATAAAAAGTTACGATCAAACTACACAAAGCAACAATTGCACCAAGGGTGACCTTAGAATAGAAAGCCGCTCTTAAATCACTCTTTATTCCTTCAGCATTCGGCAAAAGATTTATAGCATCAGATATTTGCTTTTTACTTTCATCTGCAAATATCTCAATCTTTCTGGTAGCAAGGCCACTTGTAATTGCAAAGGCTGATCTATCTTCAGTGATCCCATCAAAAAGCTTTTCATCAACATCAAGTTTTTCAAACAGATTTGTCTGAATGATTTTTATCTCAACAATTTTATCAGAAAGCCCAGAAATTAATTTGGAGATATTTTTTTCGCTGGAAATAACATTTACTTCTCTGATTTTATTTTTGAATTTATCTTCATGTTTTGAGATAATATGCTTCAATTGTGAGGCAAACCTTACCTGAAAGGTCTGGTGTTCAAAATACTCCCCAAGATAGGACTTTTCATTTTCAGGAACAAAAATATCATAAATATATGGTTTTCCATCTTCCATTATCTCCAGATAATTCTCATCTTTTCCTATTTTCAATATTGCCTCATTTGCAATATTTTTATCCTCTTTCAGCTTTGAGAGGTTAATTATCGGAAAACAACCCACATCTATCACCACTAAGTTAAGGTTTGCAGACAAAACTATCTGCTTATAGATGTCCAGATCAAGCTTTTTTACTGCAACAAAAAGCACTTCCATTTCTTTTTTTGCTGTAATTTCCTTAGTAATTTTATAGTAGATAGAATAATCAGATAAATTCTCAGAAATTTGAACCAGATTTTGCCAGAATGATGGTATCTTGGTAGCCTTGTCTAAACTATCTTTGCCCATAAGCGGCAGGGAGATGGTTTTGGTAATTGCCAGTGAAGCAGGTATTGCCAATGCTACATTACGATTCTGAATTTTATTTTTGCTGAAAACTTCAATTAAAGCATCTGAATAGAGTTTGGGGTTTTTTCGAAAAGAATCAAAATTAAATGAATTCAGAACATTTTTAGAAACCAGCTTCTCTATTTTCCACTTCCCATTAATCTCTCTTGCCTCTGCAACTCTGATTATATCTGGTTGTATCTCTATTCCGACTACTTGATGCTCAGTGCAGTATCTCTCTTTTATATACGCTTTTACTTTCTCTATCAGGTCCTTTATACTCTGGCGCTCTTTGGGAATATCACTTGAAATATGTTCTGTTACAGGTTGTTCAGGAACAACTACATGATGATTGTCAGAATTATTGACTAATATATTTAAGGGTTTTTGCTGCATCATTACCATTTTATTAACTTGTAATTATATAGCAAATCCTTTGGCTACCCAAAGCAACAAAGAACTAAACTATTTTTTAATAAAGTGGTTAGTAATTCTTCACACGCCCATAATAAAGTTTAAGGCTCAAATTTCGTTGAGCCTTAAACCCTGATGCAGTGAAGCCCCTCTTTTTTACCCCCCAAAAACCAAAGACTCACATAACCCATAATATCACAACATCACGCCTATACAAAGAACTATCTGTTTGATTTTAAATGATTTTTTTATTAGTTTTAACTAAATTTAATCTAAAATTTTTGTCTAATTTGTAACTATGTTGGAAAAATACTCTTAAAAAGTCGCTAAAATTCAATTATTCTGTGGCTTTGAGTGTTTTTTAAATTTAGACTACGGATTCAAATTTGTATCAGAAAATGGCAGAAATATTACATAATACTTATGCTTGTGTTGCACAAAATAGTTGCAAATTATACTCAGAAAAGAACAAATCAGGTCGTAATGCTTTCCAGAAAGACAGGGACAGGATAATCCATTCAACTGCATTCAGGCGTTTAGAATATAAAACTCAGGTATTCATAAATAATGAAGGGGATCATTACCGTACGCGCCTTACACACAGCTTGGAGGTGGCGCAACTGGCAAGAAGTATTGCACGGATATTTGGTGTTGATGAAGATCTAAGTGAAGCCATTTCATTGAGTCATGACCTTGGGCATGCACCTTTTGGGCATGCAGGTGAAGATGCACTGAAGGAAGTGATGAAAAATTATGGCGGGTTTGACCATAATGCACAAACCATAAGAATACTTACAAAACTAGAAAAGAAATACCCCGAATTTGATGGTCTGAATTTAACTTGGGATTGTTTGGAAGGACTTGCAAAACATAATGGCCCTGTCAGAAACCCACCCAGAGCACTAAAAGAGTATAATAAACAACATAATTTAAAACTTAATTCTTACGCCGCTCTTGAAGCACAAATAGCATCGATATGTGATGATATAGCTTATAATAGCCACGATATCGAAGATGGAATAAAGGCTAAATTATTTAACATTGAAGAACTTCAAAAGTTACCAATTTTAAAAAACATCATCTCGTCCTTGAGAAAATCTTATAAAAAAATTTCTGACGATGTTCTAATTAACCAAACCAGAAGTGAGTTCATTGGGAATATGATCAGGGATGTTGTTGAATTTACAGAAACAAAAATTAAAAAATATAAAATTAAAACCGTAAATGACATCAGAGATTGCGGTGAAAAGATATGTGATTTTTCACCATCATTTAAAAAAGAGCTGCAACAGGTAAGGAATTTTTTGATGGAAAAAATGTATCGCCATCACAAAGTTTTAATAATGACCACAAAGGCAAAAAGAATTGTCAGTGAGTTATTTTCATTCTATTTGCAAAACCCCAATTGCCTGCCACCTGAATGGCGTGATACTATTGAGGATATAAGTAATAAAACTGATACTGCACATGTAGTGGTTGACTATATAGCAGGAATGACTGACAGATATGCGTATAAACAATATAAAAAAGTTTTTGATATTGATTATACTAATCTGTAAATTACCTGTGGTTTATTGTTGATGGTTTTTTGAAACGATGCCATCAACTATCAACTATTAACTATCAGCTTGAAATTTACTGACACAGGAATTGTTATTAGCGTACAGAAATTTTCTGATTCTGGTCTTCTGGTTACTTTATTTTCAAAAAATCATGGGATAGTAAAAGGCATGGTAAAAGGGCAGAAGAAAAACCAATCTATTTTGCAAATTGGCAACCAGATATCTTTTGAGTGGAATGCCCGACTAGAGGAACATTTAGGAATGCTTACCATATCACTGGAAAAGGCTTATAGTTTACTGCACTTTTCCAATTACTTAAAAATTCTATCCATAACATCTGTTGCTGCCCTGATAGGTAAAATGCTAAAAGAAAAAGAGCCGATGAATAATTTATATAATGATTTTGTTAATTACTTGGAAAATTTAAAAAGTGAAAACTGGCTGACGGAATATTCATTATTTGAGCTCAGCCTGCTTTCGCATTGTGGTTTTGGCTTTGATTTTAACCGTTGCGCTGTCAGTGAAGTAAATGATAACATCATTTATATATCACCAAAAACTGCTTCCGCAGTCAGTGCATCTGTTGGGGAGCCTTATAAAGATAAGTTATTTTTAATACCAAAATTTTTTACAGACAGAGATCATCATGCCAGCTACGAAGAGATAATTAATGCAATCAATATTACAAGGTACTTTATTACTAAAAATTTCTTTGCGGAGGGGTTAGCAAAACCACCTCAGGCAAGTGAAAATTTTTATGCAGAAATTTATGCTATAGTTAATTAGGGGATGGCAAATGTTGTTTTAGTCTGCCACCAACCCTTACATAATCAATATTTTTGGCTCTTCCTGTAACATCATCTATTTCAATATAGGTTCCACAAACGGTTGATTCATTATCCGCAGTCTCCATTTTTTCACCACGGATCTTATTTGAAAAATTTGTTATACAAACCCGTTTCTTGAAACCAATAACCGAATCATAATCACCACACATTCCTGCGTCTGTATGGTATGCTGTGCCTGAAGGTAAAATTTGTACATCTGCAGTTGGTATGTGAGTATGTGAGCCAACAACTGCTGAAACTTTGCCATCAACAAAATGTGCAAATGCCATTTTTTCAGAGGTTGCTTCACCGTGTAAATCAACAAAAATATAATCTATATCTTTACCCATTTTATATTTTTCCAGAATTTCCGTTATAGATTCAAAAGGACAGTTAACCTGATATTTCATGAATATCTGGCATTGAAGATGAATAACTAAAATT
>DQGZ01000178.1 GCA_003531345.1 Alphaproteobacteria bacterium
CTTTTTTCTATTTTTAACGAAGTGGAGGCTGTATTTACTGTTTCTTCTCAAGCGGGTTTTGAAGCATTAATAGCAGGAAAGAAAGTATATGTTTTTGGCAAGCCATTTTATGCTGGCTGGGGGCTAACAGCAGATAATAAAAAAGTAAGGCGCAGGAAAGCGAGGCTTAATCTCAAGCAGCTTGTTGCAGCCGCTCTTGTTATCTACCCCAGATATATTGACCCCTACACTGGAAAACTCACCACAGTAGAAAATACATTAGAGTTAATTGCATGGTTAAAGCAGAAATACAGGCGTCATACAAAATATTATCACTGTGCTGGGTTTAAAAACTGGCAGAAGGATTATATGAACAATGTTCTTTCAGCCCCAGGAAATGAGGTTTTTTTCTATCATAGCCCCTTCAGGGCCATAGGTGATGCAGTACGCTCAGGCGGAAAGGTAGTAATTAACTCTATAATAAATAATGACGAAATTACCTATAACGCTGCAAAGCGAGGAGTAGATATAATAAATGCTGATGATGGATTTATAAGGTCAATTGGTTTGCCATCCACCTATTCATCTCCGTCTTCAGTTATTCTGGATGATCTGGGAATATATTATAAAGCAGGTTTAGAAAGTCGCGTGGAAAGAATTCTAGAAAACATAGAAATTGATGAACTACATAAACAGCGTGTTACAAAGTTAATCAGCCTTATCAATGGTTATTCTATAGCTAAATACAATTATAAAGCCTCTCCTTTAAGGCTTGCCTTCCCAAATGACAAAAATTTGATCCTAGTCGCTGGGCAGATAGAAAATGATGCCTCAATTGTAAAAACACGAAGTAAAATACGTACAAATCTCAGATTGCTTGAATATACACGTGCAAAAAATCCTGACAGCTACATTATATACAAACCCCACCCCGAAGTAGTATCTGGCAGAAAAATTGGGCATATACCAAAAAAAATAGCACAGAAATATAGTGATTTCATAATAGAGAATATTTCAACCCCTGACCTGATAAAAAGATGTGATGAAGTTTATACTATTTCGTCAAATATCGGCTTTGAAGCACTTATCAGAGGAAAAAAAGTTTTCACTGCAGGGTCACCATTTTATGCAGGCTGGGGTTTAACTACTGATCTGCTAAAATTCAAACGTAGAACCAGAAAACTCTCTCTGGAAGAGCTGGTTTACGGCTGTCTAATACTATATCCAATGTATTTTGATCATTCCGCTAATCTACCCTGTCGTGTGGAACAGGTAATACAGAAAATAGTTACACAATATAAAGAGATGAAAATAGCAGAAGAAATATCATTCAATAAACTGCCTTTCATTTCCAAATTACTTACCCACCTTATCGACTAAAAAGTGTTTTCCCTTTCCAGTTTGCATGGAAAAAGATTTTCTTAATGACAGTTAAAATTTTTGGTAATATAAAAAAGCAAATCAATTAAATAAAAATTTATGAGTTTTATAAAAGAATTTAAGGAATTCGCAATGAAAGGCAACGTGGTTGACCTTGCTGTGGGTGTTATAATTGGCGCTGCATTTGGCAAGATAGTCAGCTCCCTAGTGGCAGATGTTTTTATGCCTGTACTTGGCTATTTCATTGGAGGAGTAAAATTTACCGACTTGAAATTTACACTGGGTGCAGTAGTGGAAGGCCAGCAAGCTGCAACTATAAATTATGGCAATTTTATCCAGACAGTTTTTGATTTCACTATAATAGCTTTTGCTATTTTTATGGCGGTAAAAGCTATGAATAAAATGAAAAAGAAAGCTGAAGAAGCACCAGAAACACCTGCCGAAACACCAGAGGATATTAAATTGCTAAGGGAGATCAGGGATAGTTTAAAAAAATAGTTGAAAGTTTGATGTTTGAAGCTGGAAGTAAATTTTCTTCAATCTTCAAAGTGAGTTCTTCAAACTAAAATAAATGAATTGTAAAAAAATTACATATTTTGACTATAACGCAACTGCACCGCTCAAAAAATCTGCATGTAATAGCATGCTTGAGGTTATGTACGCACCGCTTAACCCGTCTTCCATCCATGAGTATGGGCGACAAGCAAAAAAAATATTAAATGATGCTACTAAAAATATACTTTCTTCCATAGGTGCTGAAAATTCATCAATAATTTTTACATCAAGTGGCACAGAGAGCAATAACACCGCACTTAATGCCATAAAAAATGTTGGAATTTTTATTACTTCAGCAATTGAGCATATATCAGTTTTAAAACCACTTGAAGTCTAAAATAATATTATTGTCATACCTGTTGATAATAACGGTATGCTTGATTTGAATGAGCTGGAAAGGGTTTTAAAAGAAAATTCTGGTAAAAAAATTCTGGTTTCAGTTATCCATGCAAATAATGAAACTGGTGTAATTCAGAACATAAAAGAAATAACCAGAATAGTTTTTGAGCATAAAGGATTTTTACATTTTGACTGCTCACAGAGTTTAGGAAAAACTCCTTTTAATTTTGATGATATTGGCGCTGATATGGTAACATTATCATCTCACAAACTTGGCGGTCCAAAAGGGGTTGCAGCACTTGTTATAAAAAAGGGGCTAGAGTTTAATTCATTTATAAAAGGTGGGGCACAGCAAAAATTTCTACGTGCGGGAACAGAAAACTTGCCTGCAATAAAGGGCTTTGCTGAGGCGATTAGTGAAAGTGTAGGTAATTTAAAGAACTATAAGGAGCATTGCAAAAAGCTTATTTCCCATTTTGAAATAAAGTTGAAAG
>DQGZ01000131.1 GCA_003531345.1 Alphaproteobacteria bacterium
ACGCTAACTCTGGCAATTCTAGTGTTTATTATTGCTTTGGTTTTTATATCTTTTAGGTTTTTTATATAATCACCAAAAATATCTTTGCCGCTGGCTGAAATATACCTTCTTATTTCCATATCAACTGTAACTTATAAATTACAAAAATGCAAGTATTATTTATTTACTTTATACCCAAAATAATATAGCAATTCCACCAAAAATTAACTAAACTCCAGATTCTAACTACTAACAACTAGCTTATGGTCGGTAAGGCAAAAAATGAAGGCGTAAAAGACAATAGTAATTACTTGCGTGGTACTATTAAGGAGGGTTTGGCTGACCAAATTACTGGTGCTATCTCTGAAGATGATCAGATTCTTACCAAATTTCATGGTATGTACCAGCAAGATGATAGGGATATAAGGGCTGACCGCCGTAAAAAATTTCTTGATAAGGCATATAGTTTTATGATCCGTGTGCGTTTACCAGGTGGAACTTGTACCCCAGAGCAATGGTTGAAAATGGATTATATTTCTGATAATTATGCTAACCATACTATCAAAATTACAACTCGCCAAACATTCCAGTTTCATGGTGTAATTAAAAACAATCTGCGAGATTCATTACAGGAGATGAACAAGGTTTGCCTTGATACTATTGCCGCTTGTGGTGATGTGAACCGTACTGTAATGTGTAACCCCAACCCGCATGAATCCGCGCATCATTCGGTGGTGCTAAAACTTGCGCGCGATATTTCAAACCATTTATTGCCAAAAACTGCTGCATATCATGAAATCTGGCTAGATGATGAATTACTTGAAGGTGGTGAAGAAAAGGCGGAGAAAGATTTCAAAGGAGCAGAGGAAGAGCCGATTTACGGCAAGCATTATCTGCCGCGCAAATTCAAAACTGTAATTGCCGTTCCACCAGTTAATGATGTTGATATTTTTGCGCATTGTTTAGGTTTTATTGCAATAACTGAAGGCGACAAGGTAATTGGTTATAATGTTACTGTTGGTGGTGGTATGGGTATGACCCACGGCGATACTACAACCTTCCCTAGAACTGCTGATTTAATGGGCTTTTGTACAGTTGAGCAGGCTGTAGATGTTGCCGAAAAAGTTGTAATAGCACAGCGCGATTTAGGCAATAGAGATGAGCGCAAATGGGCAAGGCTTAAATATACTGTTGAAAAATTAGGTATAGCAAAATTCCGTGAAGAAGTTGAAAATAGGTTAGGTTACAAATTGCAAGCCCCTAAGCCTTTCAAGTTTGAATCCACAGGTGATAGATATGGCTGGATAAAAGGCAGTGATAATAAATGGCACTGCACATTATTTATTCAAAATGGCAGGGTGAAAGATACTAAAAATTTCCCAATGAAAACTGGCTTGAGAGAAATTGCAAAAATTCATAAAGGTGAGTACAGGCTTACTAATAACCAGAATATAATAATTTCATCAGTTGATGAAAAGGATAAGCCGCAAATTGAAAAATTGCTGAAGGAATATAAACTTGATACATTTAATCAATCAGGTTTGCGTAAGAACTCTATGGCTTGTGTTGCACTGCCAACTTGCGGTTTGGCACTAGCAGAAAGTGAACGCTATTTACCTGATTTAGTATCAGAATTAGAGCAGGAATTTGAAAAAAATGGTTTGAGAGAAGAGCCAGTAGTAATAAGAATGACTGGTTGCCCGAATGGTTGCGCTAGGCCATATTTAGCTGAAATTGGCTTGGTTGGTACAAACCCAGGTAAATATAATTTATATTTAGGTGCAGCTTTTGATGGTTCTCGCTTAAATAAATTATTCAAAAAAGATATTGAAGGTGTAAAAGTTCGTGAAACCCTTTCACCAGTAATTGCTGATTATGCAAAAAATAAAGCTAGCGGTGAGCATTTTGGTGATTTTGTAATCAGAAAAAATTATGTGAAGGCTACTACCGCTGGCAATAATTTTCATGCATAATGCCAAAAAAAAATTATAATTCCAATATTGCCAGTAACAGCTTCATTGTAATGATGGCGGCGCTGATGTCTGTTGTTGCAATATCAATTGACGCTTTACTTCCAGCTTTAGGGGAAATAGGAAAAGCCTTAAAGATTGAGAACGCAAATGATGCACAATATATCATCAGTGCCTTTTTTGTTGGAATGGCTTTGGGCCAGTTAGTAAACGGTCCTTTATCTGATGCAACTGGCAGGAAAAAAGTTTTATACTTAAGCTTTTCAATTTATCTTATAGGCAGCGCTGTCTGCTTGTATTCCAGCAGTCTGAACCAAATGCTTTTGGGCAGGGCGATTCAGGGTTTTGGTGCTTCTGGCCCTTATATTGCCTGCATGTCAATAATCAGGGATAAATTTAGCGGTGCAGAGATGGCACGAGTAATGTCATTCGTTATGATGGTTTTTATAATGATCCCAGTAATAGCACCTGCATTAGGGCAGGGGATAATGTTACTTACTTCGTGGAATTTTATTTTCGTGCTTTATGTCGGCTACTCAATTGCTGTTCTTATCTGGATAACAATCAGCTTACAGGAAACATTACCGCCTGAGATTAGAGTACCCTTCAGCTTAAAAAATATTCATAATGGTATCAGGAAAGTTTTTTCCAATAAAAAAACAGTTTTATACACTGTCTGTATGGGGCTGGTTTTTGGTGCGCTCATCGGAGACCTAAATTCTGCACCTCAGGTATTTCAGGGTCAGTTTGGTGTGGGTAAAATGTTTGTGGTCTATTTCGGGTTACAGGCACTGGCATTCGGCCTGTCATCTGTAGTTAATGCTAAATTTGTAGAGAAGTATGGTATGGACTACATATGTTTAAGGGCATTTATCATTATTGCTGTTAGTTCAATTATTTTCCTGCTGATGCATTTTATATGTGAGATAAAATTCTATATGTATTTTATTTATGGGTTAATTCTTATGTTCTGTTGTGGAATGTTATTTGGAAACCTTAATTCTCTTGCTATGGAACCAATGGGGGAAATAGCTGGTTTGGCATCAGCTATAATAAGCTTCTTCTCTTCAATAATTTCAACCATAAGCGGAACGATAATCGGGCAGATGTATGATGGAACCTTGATACCAATTTTAATAGGCTTCATTATTCTTAGCATAACTGCATTTATACTTAATTATACTGCCTCAAGGTTATCATTATAAATTATTTGTAATGCTAGAAATTTTTTTATATTTTGTTATTGTAAGAAAATTCTATTCAGTAAGAAAACAGTAAATTTAATTTCTAATGGCAGATGCAGCAGCTACATTACCAGTAGAAGGAGGTGAAAAGGGTTCGTTTGCCAACATGTTCAATATCGGCAAATATTCCGATATTATATTTTCGCTGGGTGTTTTCACTATAGTAATGGTGATGATATTCCCCATCTCCATTGGGGTGCTGGATTTCCTTCTTTCAGTTTCTATAACATTTTCAATATTAATACTGCTTAATTCAATATTCATCAAAAGACCTTTAGAATTCAGTACATTCCCTACCGTATTGCTTATTGCAGCGGTATTTCGGCTTGCACTTAATATTGCCTCAACCCGCAAGATATTATCGGAAGGTCATAATGGCACGCATGCTGCAGGGCACGTTATTGAGGCATTTGGTACAATGGCAACAGGCAATAACATAGTTATTGGCGTTATAGTTTTTATTATACTTACTATCATAAACTTTGTGGTTATCACTAAAGGTTCGGGTAGGGTGGCAGAGGTTTCCGCTCGTTTTAGCTTAGATGCAATGCCAGGAAAACAAATGGCAATTGATGCTGATCTTTCTGCTGGGTTGATAGATGAAGCAACTGCAAAAAAACGCAGGAAAGAGTTACAGGATGAGTCAACTTTTTATGGCTCCATGGATGGTGCGAGTAAGTTCGTTCGTGGTGATGCAATAGCAGGAATTATAATAACTTTTGTAAATGCTATAGGCGGTATAATTATTGGTGTGGTGCAGAAAGATATGGATTTTCTAACCGCAAGCCATACCTATACAGTGCTTACCATGGGTGATGGTCTGGTATCTCAGATACCCTCACTGGTTGTTTCTCTTGCAGCTGGTATGATAGTTACCAAGGCAGGCGTTTCTGGTTCGGCAGATAAGGCACTGATGGGACAGCTTGGTAAATTTCCTAGAAGTTTAGCGGTATTAAGTGGTTTAACATTCTTACTTGCACTTGTGCCAGCACTTCCAAAATTCCCATTCTTTTTCTTGTCTCTAATTACAGGCTTTCTTGCATATTCATTAAGTAAAAAACCACTGGAAGATGATGATGAAAAACAATTCAAGGCTGATCAGCAGAAAGTAGAGGATAGTAAAAAGAAAGAGGAGGAAGTTGCAAAGCCAGAGAAAGATTTAGAGCGCGCACTTCGTATTGAAAATATATCTTTAGAATTAGGCTATGGTTTACTAAGTTTAATAAATTATGGCAAAGGGCAAAAACTTACTGACCAGATAAAATCCCTTCGTACTCAGATTGCACGTGAGCTTGGGTTTGTACTGCCATCAGTACGGATACAGGATAATATGCAGCTTCCTGCAAATGATTATGTAATTAAAATAAAGGAGCTTGAAAGTGGCAGGGGAACGGTATTTCCAGAAATGTTAATGGTAATGAACCCCAGCGGTGGCAGAATTGACATAGCAGGTATAGACACCAAGGAGCCTGCATTTGGACTGCCAGCCAAATGGGTTGATGAGGCAAAGCGTGAAGAATCAGGATTTAAAGGTTATACGGTAATTAACCCACCAACAGTAATAACAACCCATATAACAGAACTTATTAAGGAAAATATCGCAGACCTGCTGTCATATGCAGAAACTAAAAAATTGATAGACGGCTTAGCAGAAGAGCATAAAAAAATGGCTGAAGATACTATGGCAAAAATTTCTGTTGGTGGGGTTCAGAAAGTGTTGCAAAGATTATTATCGGAGGGAGTTTCTATCAGAGATCTGCCACTTATTCTAGAGTCAATTTCTGAAGCGGCAAAGCTAACACAAAGCACAATGATTCTGGCAGAGCACACCAGAAGCCGCTTATCTAGGCAGATATGTTATTCACTGGTTAATGAGAAAAATGAACTTCCTATAATTACAATTTCCCCTTCATTTGAACAGGCTTTTATGGAAAGCCTAATTGGTGGCGGTGAAGAAAAGCAACTGGCAATGGCGCCAACCAAGTTGCAGGAGTTTATTCAGAAGTCACGTACATTACTTGATAATCTGGCTGTCAAGGGTCATAACACTATTATACTCACCAGCCCATCTATCCGACCTTATGTACGTGCAATAATAGAGCGTTTCCGCCCACAAACCCAAGTAATATCTCAAAATGAGATATATCCCAAAATTAAATTAAATGCGTTAGGGCAAATTGGTTAAGAGATTTTAACTCATAGTTTGCTCTATGATAATTTTAGTTAAGGTTAAAAATTTAATTCATTTTGCATTTTTATTAACGCATTGAAAAGTAACGATATTTGCCGTATATTTGTTGGTGACAACTAGTAAATAATATGTTAATATACACTTAAATTAATTAAAATTTTACATTTGTAAAATGCGTAACTTATATAAATATGTTTTGGTAATTCCTCTAGCATTTTGTGCTGTTGCGTGCGGCAGGTATGAGTATCATAATCAGTCTAAATTTGCGGCGCTTAATCAGGGGTCAATATTGCTTCAGCAGCCAGTATTAGCTGATGGTCAGATAGTGCCATTAGAATATACTGCAAAAGTTAAAAACCGTACATTAGGTGGTTTTTCTTTTACTCCCAGCGGTATTGATAAAAATGGCAGACCACACGACCCTGTAATGTTTTCTTTAAGAAGGGAAAAGCAAAGTATCCAAGCTGAAACAGTTTTATTTGAAAGTAAAAATAAAGCAAAAACTTTCTTTGACACAGATCGGAAGAGCA
>DQGZ01000141.1:0-2974 GCA_003531345.1 Alphaproteobacteria bacterium
AAATAATTGCAGCAAGTTATTAGATGTAACCAGCATCAACATACAGAAGGTAAACAGAGAAAGATACGCCATAAACCTTTGCTTATGCTCATCATGGCTCATATAGCCGATGGAATATAAATGTACGAGAGCGGAAACTGAATTAACCAGAGTTAGCATTATTGCAGTAAGCACGTCTATTTTTAATTGCCATTCTGCAGTAAAATCACCAGAACTGACCCAAGATGAAACCGAAACAAGGTAAGTATGTTTATCAATAACAACTGACTTGAAAATTACCCATGATAATATGGCAGATGCCAACACCGCAATAGTAGTTATAAGCTGCGCCTGAAATGGGCTTAGTTTCTTAGTATTCAAACCAACTATTATTGCCGCCAGTAACGGTAAAAAAATCGCTATTTTAATAATTAATTCCATCACAAATAAATAATTTCTAGCCTTTTAAAGTTGAAATATCCTCAACTTCAATTGAGCCACGGTTACGATAATAACAAACTAATATTGCAAGACCAATAGCAGCTTCCGCCGCCGCCACAGTTAGAATAAAAAAGGTAAATATCTGACCTTTCAGGTCACCCGTATAACTTGAAAAAGCAACGAAATTTATATTCACTGCCAACAACATCACCTCAATACTCATCATTATATTAATGATGTTTTTCCGCGCGAGGAATATGCCACAAACCGCAATTACAAATAAAATAGCTGCCAAAATCAGATAATGGTTCAAACCTATGTTAAGTATATTTTCTTTCATAATTATATTCCTTTACCTGCCTCCACTTTTACCACTTCAATAGAGTCAGCACGTGTTCTGCTATTTTGCCGTGATATATTCTGCTTGCGCACACCTTCACGCTGGCGGAGCGTCAACACAATAGCACCTATCATTGCAACAAATAATACAAGACCGCAGATCTGGAAGAATAATATATAATCTGTATACAGAACCTCACCTATTTTATGGGCATTAGTGTCTGTTTTTTTCAAGTGTTTGCCGCCGTCATTATCCTTTGCCATCCCTTTTGCAGCCTCTTCAATTGCTGATGAAATTTCCTGCTTTGGCACTTCATTATTCTTATGAATTATTATGGCACCAAGCTCCAAAGCTAGAACTGCAGCAAATATTAGCCCCGCGGGTAAATAAGCCTGAAACCCTTTTTTAAGCGTTGCGGTTTTTATGTTTAGCATCATCACCACAAACAGGAATAACACTGCAACCGCACCAACATAAACGATTACCAGTAACATTGCGAGCATCTCTGCCTTGAGTAAAATGAAAAGTGCTGCGGAGTTAAAGAATGCGAATATCAGCCATAAAACTGAATAAACTGGGTTGCGTGATGAAATGACTGCCACACAGGAAAGCACCGTCAGTAAAGAAAATATATAAAATAATATCGCCATAAATTTATTTAAGGTATCAGAGGTCAGGTTTCAGTGATATTCTGACACCTGATCTCTGACACATAAAACCTAACCTATCTGTACTCCGCCTCTGCTTCCAGCCTTTTGGCAAGAACATATTCCCATTTGTCACCGTTAGAGAGCAACTTATCTTTGTTGTATAAAAGCTCTTCATGAGTTTCAGTGGCAAATTCAAAATTAGGCCCTTCAACAATTGCATCTACTGGGCAGGCTTCCTCACACAAGCCACAATATATACATTTGGTCATATCAATATCATATCTAGTTGTTCTGCGAGAACCATCTTCCCGTTCTTCAGCTTCAATAGTTATAGCCTGCGCGGGGCAAACTGCTTCACATAGTTTGCAGGCGATACATCTTTCTTCACCATTTGCGTATCTACGCAGTGCGTGTTCACCACGGAAACGTGTTGAAAGCGGGCCCTTTTCATACGGGTAGTTAATAGTCACCGAAGGCTTGAACATGTAACTGAATGTCCGCCACATACCTAAGGCAATTTCAAACAAAAAGAATTTAGTTATTGTTTTAAACATTCAAATTTTTATTTAAAATATACAACATAACCTGAAACTATAACCACCCAAAGCAATGAAAGAGGCAAAAATATTTTCCACCCCAATCTCATCAACTGGTCATAACGATATCTTGGAAGGGCAGCACGCACCCATATAAAGCAGAATAGCAAAAATGAAACCTTTAATGCAAACCATACAAACCCTGGGATTATTTTAAGCGCCTCAATCTCAAATGGCGGTAACCATCCGCCAAGGAATAATGTCGTTGTCATACCGCACATTAATATCATATTGGCATATTCACCTAAGAAAAACAACGCAAACGCCATTGCAGAATATTCAACGTTAAAACCCGCAACCAGTTCTGCCTCTGCCTCTGGAAGGTCAAACGGGTGACGGTTAGTTTCCGCCAATGTTGAAACAAAGAACATTACCAGCATTGGCAATAGTAATACATGCTCAAATAGAGTTCTTTCCTGATAGCTCAAAACTATATCCGTTAAATTAAGTGAGCCTGCAAATATAAGCACAGAAATAACAATCAAACCTAAAGACACTTCGTATGAAACCATTTGCGCTGAAGAGCGGATAGCTCCAAGGAAAGAATATTGCGAGTTTGATGACCAGCCAGCAATAATAATTCCGTAAACACCAAGCGAAGATATTGCGAATAAATATAATACACCAACATTAATATCTGCCAGAACATAGCCATAACTCACTGGCATCACCGCCCAGCCAATAAGTGCCAAGATAAAGGTGAGCATTGGCGCAGCAAAGAATAATATCTTGTTAGCTTTAGCAGGAACAATAGTTTCTTTCAGAAATAATTTTACACCGTCAAAAAGCGGTTGCAGCAAACCGAAAGGACCCGAAACATTAGGCCCCTTACGCAGCTGCATTGCTGCAATAACCTTTCTTTCTGCCAATGTTAAATAGGCAACACAAACCAAAAGAGGCAGCACTATAGCCAGTATTTTTACCAATATCCACGCAGGGGGAAGGCAATTGGCCAAATACGCTTACGG
>DQGZ01000141.1:3199-3409 GCA_003531345.1 Alphaproteobacteria bacterium
CAATATCCACGCAGGGGGAAGGCATGTTGGCAATTCCAGTACGCAATTATATGTGTTGTTTATAAAATCCATATTTATAGAAATTTGGAAACTCAGAAACCAGAAAACTTAGAATAATTTTCTAAGTGACTTAATTTCTAATTTTCTAAATTTCCAAATTTCCGACTCTCCAGCTTCCAGAAGCCTTTCTGCTCACCGAATTCCGCATTA
>DQGZ01000220.1:0-8321 GCA_003531345.1 Alphaproteobacteria bacterium
TGGGCAATTTTAGATTTCGGCATCAGGTGTATAATTGCAGAAAGCTACGCTGATATTTTCTATAATAACTGTTTTAAAAACGGTATTTTGCCAATCATGTTACCAAAAGAGCAAGTGGCTAGATTAGGTAAAGTTGCAGAGGCGGAAGATAACGAAATAACCGTGGATCTAGTTAACCAGACAGTAAGTTATACTCAGAACTCAGAACTAAAAACGTATAACTTTACCATTGATTCCTTCCGTAAACATTGTCTGCTGAACGGGCTTGATGATATTGGGTTAACGCTGGAAAAGGCTGCAAATATTAACGCTTACGAAACCGAACAAAAAACTAAAACTCCTTGGCTTTTTTAGTTTTTCTTCAGCTCAGCTATTGCCTGTTTAATCACCCCATAAGCGGAGCCTGCCTCAAGTATTATTATAAAAGCTGCTACCAGAAGGTCAGGAATTCCAGAGCCAGTATAATAAACAATTATTGCAGCAACTAAAATCAATAAATTATTTATTGCATCATTACGGCTGCATAGCCACAGTGATTTCTGCAAACTGTCTCCCCCCTTGAACCTGCTGAGCAAATAAGCACAATAAAAATTGATGATGAAAGCTAAAATGCTGGTTGCCCCCATTATCTCTGCAATCGGTGCGGAAGGGTTAATCAGCTTATTCACCGCTTGATAGGCAATTGCAATTGCCACGAATATCATGGTACTTGCTTCAAATATTGCCGCATATGAGCGTATTTTACCTTGTTTGTTTATAGCATAAATTCCCACGCCATAACTTACCGAGTCACTAAGGAAATCAACTGAATCAGCTAGTATAGCAAGAGACTTGGAAAAAAAGCCAGCAAAAACCTCAACAAAGAACATGGTGAAATTAGTGCCAAAACATATTTTTAACACTTTCAGGTAATTTTTATCTTCTAAATCTTTACTATCAAAGCTATGAGAATGGTCGTGTGACATTTACAAATAATTTATATGATAACAGTGCCTAGAATAATTTTCGTGAACAATCAATTCCTACCTGAGCAGCAGGCAACTGTGCCAGTTATGGACAGGGGTTTTTTATTTGCAGATTCCGTGTATGAGGTATCAGCGGTCATAAACGGCAGGTTAGTTGACAATGAAGCGCATGTTGACAGGCTTTTTCGCTCTCTGGGAGAAATAAAGATAAAGCCAGATTTCAGCAAAGCTGACGTAATAAAATATCAGAAAGAATTGCTAAAGAGAAATAATTTGAATGAAGGTTTGGTTTATATTCAGGTTACACGTGGCACAGCAGAGCGTGATTTTGGATATGATGGCAACATGAAGCCTAATTTTGTAATGTTCACACAAAGTAAAAATGTGCTTAGCAATCCTTATCATAAAACTGGCGCAAAGGCGATAACCATTCCGGACATAAGGTGGAGCAGGCGGGATATAAAATCAACCGCATTGCTGGCGCAAGTAATGGCAAAAAATACAGCGAAAGAACAAGGTGTTTTTGAAGCCATAATGCACCAGAATGGCTATATAACTGAAGGAAGTAGCTCAAATGTTTTTATTGTGAAAGATGATAAGCTGATAACCAAATCAATTTCCAATGAAATATTAAGCGGCATAACCCGTAGAGCCATTTTACAAATTGCTGATAATAAAAAACTGCAAGTTGAGGAGCGGAATATACAGCTCAATGAATTATTTTCAGCCGATGAGTGCTTTATAACCTCGGCCTCAAATCTGCTGATAGGGATAATAGAGGTTGATGGCAAAAAAATAGGAAATAATGAAGTAGGGGCAGTAACCAATATGCTTTTAAAAACCTATCTGGAGATGATCTAAAAATAGCTTGATTTTATGTTTGATATTTTTGAATTTAATTATATGTAAAACACGCAGTAACTATAGTATTATATATGGCTTTAATAGTTCAGAAATTCGGCGGTACATCAGTTGGCTCAACGGAGCGCATAAAGAACGTTGTTACGAAGGTAAAGAAGGAGCTTGACCTCGGCAATCAGGTTGTAGTTGTTGTTTCCGCTATGAGTGGTGAAACCAACCGCTTAGTTGGCTTTTGTGAGGAGTTGAACCAGCTTACCACCACTGAAAGTTTGCAGGAATATGATTCCATTGTGGCATCAGGTGAAAATGTGACATCAGGTTTACTTGCTCTGGCGCTGCAAACATCAGGCATTAAGGCGCGTTCAATGCTTTCATGGCAGGTGCCAATATTAACTGATGCGGAACACTCAAAAGCACGTATTGAGGAAATTGAAGGGGAGCGTATCAAACACTGGCTGGATAAAGGCAATGTTGTTGTTATACCAGGTTTTCAGGGCGTAACTATGGAACAAAACCTAAGCGACAGGCGTATAACAACCCTTGGTCGTGGCGGCTCTGATACATCCGCAGTAGCAGTAGCAGCAGCACTTAAAGCAGATAGATGTGATATTTATACCGATGTTGACGGGGTTTACACATCAGACCCAAGGCTTGTACCAAAAGCCCGTAAACTTAATAAAATAGCTTATGAAGAAGTATTAGAACTTGCTTCATTAGGTGCAAAAGTTCTACACTCAAGATGTGTAGAATTAGCAATGAAATTTAAGGTTAGAACTCAGGTTTTAACCAGCTTTGAAGACAAACCAGGAACCGAACTAGTAGAGGAGGATGAAGTGTTAGAACGTAGACTTATTACAGGTGTAACCTACAGTAAAAATGATGCACAAATAACTTTAAAAGGTGTACATAATACCCCAGGCATTGCCGCAAAAGTATTTGGCCCATTGTCAGAAGCGGCAATCAACGTGGACATGATAGTTCAGAACGTATCAAAAGATGCAAAAAAAGCAGACATCACTTTCACAATCCCAAAAACAGATGTTGCAAAAGCAGAAGAAGTTCTAAATTCAAGCGGTCTGAAGTTTGAGAGTATCTATAAAAACCTTGATGTAGCAAAAGTTTCTGTGGTTGGTGTGGGTATGCGCTCTCACGTTGGTATAGCACAGAAAATGTTTGAAACATTGGCAAATAAAGGCATCAATATTCATGTTATCTCAACATCTGAAATTAAAATTTCGGTTATAATTGATGACGAATTTTTGGAGCTTGCAATGCGCTCCCTTCACACAGCTTACGGTCTAGATAAGAAGGACTAAGTTGCTTACTTATATCAACTTACCTGTAGCAATACGGATAGATCTGAAATTGCCCTCAAATAGAAGACGGTAACAACTTTAGCTTCCCACTAAGCTTCATCTTGGTAGTAAATTTTTACTATTACACATAATGTAATAGGTAGATGAAATATATTATTCTACTGGCCTAATTTTGCCCATATACGGCATTTTGCAACATAGAAAAACGCAGTAAATACAAAAAGGAATAGAATAACTTTCAAGCCCATTTGCTTGCGTTCCTCCATTTCTGGTTCAGCAGCAAATTGCAGGAAGTTTACAAGATCTTTTGACATTTGCTCAACGCTTGCCTTGGTTCCATCTTGATATGTTACCTGATCAGCAGAAAGAGGGTTTGGCATACCAATATTGCCATTTGGAAAATAAGGGTTGTAATATTTCCCTTCTGGAACTTCATGATTTTTTGGCTGGGTGTTGCCATAACCTGTTAATAATGAGAAAAGGTAGTTTGCGCCATCATGACGTGCTTTTACTATAAGCGAAAGGTCAGGTGGATATGAGCCGCCATTTGCAGCCTGAGCCGCTTTTTTATTAGGGTAAGGTGAAGGTATTTTATCAGAAGCAAGCCCTGGGCGATCAAACATTTCTCCGTCATCATTAGGCCCGTCTTGAATGGTGTAACCTGCGGCAAGTGCTTTTATTTCAGCCTCACTGAAACCAGCGCCAGCAAGATTACGGAACGAAAGTTTTGAAACAGAATGGCACGCAGCGCAGACTTCTTTGTAAACCTGAAAACCTCTTTGAATTGAAGGTCTGTCAAATTTGCCAGCTATGCCGTCAAAACTCCATTTAAGTTGCTTTGGGTGTTTTGCATCCCCCGCTGCATTAGCTGAAAATGCTAAGCTTAAAACTAATAAAATTGTAAATATTTTGTTCATAATTTCCTAACTCCTAATTCCTATTTTATAATTCCTACTTAGCGCCTTCATTATGATTTTTAACATCCTCATAAATTCCTTCTGGCAGAGGGGTGTTTTTCTCCAGCTTGCTTAAAATAGGTAATATCACAATAAAATAAGCGAAGTAATATAAGGCTGCAGCCCTACCTATAATGACTGTAGAAACTCCGAATATGGTTGCATCAACTGATTTGCCGCCAATATAACCAAGTAACAAACCATTGAAAACAAACAGCCAGAAAGCTATTTTGAAAATAGGGCGATATTTACCGCTTCTTACTGGGTGCTTATCAAGCCATGGTAAAAAGAATAAAATAAGAATAGAGCCAAACATTGCCAGAACGCCAGCAAGTTTTGATGTCATTAATACAATGCCAGTAAATGGAATAACAATATCAGGCACTACACGAAGTATCGCATAAAATGGCAGAAAGTACCATTCAGGCACGATATGAGGTGGCGTTACCAGTGGGTCAGCAGGAATATAGTTATCAGGGTGACCTAGGTAATTTGGCGCAAAGAATACAAACCCGAAGAAAACAATGAAGAATACGCCGAAACCGAAGAAATCTTTGATAGTATAATAAGGGTGGAAAGGTATTGTGTCTTTCTTCTTTTTTACATCAAGCCCCGTAGGGTTGTTTGAGCCGTGAACGTGAAGCGCTACAACGTGAACCACCACCAGCCCAAATAGTATGAATGGCAGCAGGAAGTGTAGTGCAAAGAACCTATTTAAAGTAGGGTTGTCAACTGAGAAGCCGCCAAGTAACAATGTTTGCAAACCTGTTCCAAGCCCATCAATAATGGAGTCAAAGGCGGTGAATAAACCAGTTATTACCGTAGCGCCCCAAAAGCTCATCTGCCCCCAAGGAAGTACATAGCCCATGAAAGCAGTTCCCATCATTACTAGAAATATAATTATGCCAAACCACCATAATACTTCACGCGGGGCTTTGTATGAGCCGTAATATAAGCCACGTATAATATGGCAGTAAACCACAGCAAAGAACATTGATGCACCAACCGCATGAGTATAACGTAACAGCCAGCCATAAGGCACATCACGCATTATGCGCTCAACGCTTTCAAAAGCATGGTCAACATGTGGCACATAATTCATCGCCAGAAATATGCCAGTGACTATCTGAATCATCAGCGCAATGCCTGCAAGTGAACCAAAGTTCCAAGCATAGCTCAAGTTACGAGGGGTCTGGTATTCCCCCTGATGTTTCATGAAAGAAAATACTGGTAGTCTTTTTTCAAACCAGTCCATTCCTGTGTTCACTGCTCGAGATAAGATGTTATTCATAAGGTTTTGGGTATTAGGTTTTAGGTGTTAGATGTTAGTTTTTTTTGTGACTTGAATTCTTTCACCACCCCGATTTTGGAACTTAAACTCTTTTGTAGGGTTTTTATCATTTTTTCGATCTCTGTTATTTCTTGGAATATCTTTTCGTTTTCGAAAAAACCAAGTTTTGAAGAAATTATTAATTGTGTTTCAAGTTCTGCAATAGAGCCAGAACTTACAGAAAGAAAATTTATATATTCCTTTATTGAGTTTCTTTGCTGACCTTCTGCAATATTAGAAGGAACCGAAACGGCAGACCTTCTTATCTGTGAAACTAGTCCAAACCTCTCAGTATCAGGAAATTTAGAAGTTTCCCTATATAGTTCAACGCATAGATCAATAGACCTCTGCCAAATTTTTAAATCTCTGAAACTGTATATGCTTTTCTCCATAATTTCTAAAACCTGATACCTTACCTCTGACACCTGAAACCTCACTTAACCTATCTTCACCATAGTATCGCTCACAAATTCATATGGCGGCACTGGAAGATTTTTTGGTGCAGGGCCTTTGCGTATCCTGCCAGATGTATCATAGTGAGAGCCATGGCAAGGGCAGAGCCACGCATTGAAATCACCTGTGTTATTAGTTGGTATGCAGCCTAGATGTGTGCAAACGCCAATAACTATCAGCCATTTTTCCTTTCCTTTTTTTACCCTTACTTCATCTTTTTCTGGGTCTGGCATTTGGGCGCTGTCATCTTTCCTTGCGGCTTCAATTTCCTTTTCTGTGCGGTGCTTTATGAACACAGGTTTACCTTGCCACATTACACGTTTTATATCACCCTCCTTAACATCACCTATCTCAACTTCAGTGGAGGCTAAAGCCAGAACGTCAGCCGCTGGCTGCATTGAGCCGATGAAAGGAACTGCGGCGCAGGCGCAGGCAACAGCAGCCGTTGCACTTGCTGAAAGAACCATGAAGTCACGCTTGCTCTGGTCAGCGCATTGCCCTTCATTTTCTAGCATTTCTTCTTCGTGGCAGTGGTTATTATTGTTACAGCAGGACATTTTACCAAAAATAATTAATTTCGGGCTACTAATTATCGTAAAAAATTATAGATTCAAGAAAATTTAACTTAATAGAGGTTAAGGATGCCTAATTTTTTCTGAGGGGGCATATGATATGCAACAAAGTTTTTCTGCATCATTAAATGTGGATACTATGTCCTGCAATGCCCCATCATAATAAACTATAAGTATCTGCAAGCCTTAGAATACCAAGATAGCAGATTCAACTAGCTTTGAATTAAAGCCTATTCCCATAGAACTCGCCCTTTTGGTATTGATTATAAGACCAAACTTATTTTCCTCATCCGCAAATTCAATGGTGCCGTCATTAATAGTAGTAAAGCCAATCTTATCAGAAACCAGAATGGTAGGTTTAGTGATGTATTTTTTAGTTAATTCAACTAGTTCTCTTGGCTTACTGGCCTCAAGGTAAACAATATCGCATTTATCATCAGAGGGCATTTTCAAGTCAACCACTATGATTCTTTTATTAACATTGAACTTGTTAAGAAGTTGGGAAAATAAATTATCACTGTTGTGGCAAATGACAATATTTTCTTCCCTGCCTTTAAAATCAACATATTTGCTAATTCTATAAACAGTTGCAGCTTTAAAAAAGCTGTTTTTCTTTGGTGCTGACAGCGAATTTGTACCAATAAGTAATATTGATAAAAATAAAGCTGCAATAAAAAAATTTAAACTTTTCCTTTTCAATGTAGTAATCTTGAGTTACCTAATAATAAGCTTCGTTTTTTAAAGACGATGCTGATTAATACTAAAATTAATCCAGTTCAATAACAATTAGTTCGAATTTAATATATCATATGAAAAGATTAGTGTATACATTTATTGTATTCAGTTTGGCCATAAATTTATATAATATTAATGCAATCGCAAGTTGTTTAGATGGTTACGTGTGTTCAAAGTACATCAGTTTATTCAATGCTGCGCCAAAATACCCAGTTGGCAGCAAGAATTTAGACTATGTAAAACCTGACGCTCCTAAGGGTGGCGTTATAAAATATGCCGCTACAGGCACTTATGATTCCCTGAATCCATTTATATTAAAGGGGGTTTCTGCCGCTGGAATGAGCTATATATATGATTCTCTGATGGCTTCAACATTAGACGATATATTCACCAGATACCCTTTGATAGCAGAGTCAGTTATGACAGCAAAGGATGGTAAAAGTATAATTTTTGTTATAAATAAAAATGCAAAATGGCATGACGGCAAGTCAATTACCGCTGATGATGTGGTGTTTACTTTTTATACGTTGATTGAAAAAGGAAATCCTGTCTATGCCAGTTATTATGCGGATATTGAAAAGGCAGAGAAAATTGATGATTTGAAAGTAAAATTTACTTTCAAAAATAATGAGAACAGGGAGTTGCCTATAATCGTTTCTGAGATGTCTATCTTGCCAAAACATTACTATGAAAAACATAAATTTGATAAGACCACTCTTAAAAAACCTGTTGGTTCCAGCGCTTATAAAATAGGGAAGGTTGATGCAGGTAGAAGTATAAGTTATGTTCTTAATGAGGATTATTGGGCGAAAGATCTTTTGGTGAACAAGGGGCGCTTTAATTTCAAAGAAATATCATATGACTATTACCGTGATGACACTGTATCGGTTGAGGCGTTGAAGTCAGGCAGTTATGATATACGTGCAGAGAATATAGCCCGCATATGGCAGACAGCCTATAATATTGACGCAGTAAAGCAGGGGCGGATAGTTAAATCTGAAATACCGCATGATCTGCCAACAGGTATGCAGTGTTTTGTGATGAATATGAGGAAGGAAAAATTTAACGATATAAATGTAAGGAAAGCACTGGAACTGGCTTTTGATTTTGAATGGAGTAGATCGGAAGAGCAC
>DQGZ01000220.1:8556-8905 GCA_003531345.1 Alphaproteobacteria bacterium
TGGCTTTTGATTTTGAATGGAGTAATAAAACCCTGTTCCACAATTCTTACACTAGAACCCGCAGTTATTTTTCTAACTCAATTTATGAAGCTTTAGCTCTGCCGCAGGGTGATGAGCTTGCAATACTCAATCAATATAAGGATAAGCTTCCAAAAGAAGTATTCACCGAAGTTTATAACCCCGCAGTTTCAGACGGAAGTGGTATGGACAGGAATAACCTAAAAAAAGCAATTGAGCTGTTCAGGCTTGCTGGTTGGACAATAAATAAAGAAAGAAAACTTGCCAATAAAGATGGCAAGACCTTCAAAATAGAATTCCTGATTGATGCTTCAACTTTTGAAAGAGTTAT
>DQGZ01000087.1:0-335 GCA_003531345.1 Alphaproteobacteria bacterium
CTTCCGATCTAACAAAATCCCTGGCATCACCTTCAGGCGTTTTGCAGGTAATGCCAGGGATTTTGTTTAAACCTTCAACCACGAAATCACGCCTGCGTTTGAACGCGACGCACATTTCTTTCATAAAGCTTTTATCACCATTTAGCGCAGTTGTTGCCGCAGCCTGAGAGATAGAAGACGGGTTAGAAGTTGACTGTGATTGGATAACAGACATCGCCTTTATAAGCTCCGCAGGGCCAGCCGCAAAGCCGATACGCCAGCCTGTCATAGAGTATGACTTGGAAACGCCATTCACCGTTAACGTGCGGTCTTTAAGTTTAGGCTCAACCTGTGTA
>DQGZ01000087.1:543-4334 GCA_003531345.1 Alphaproteobacteria bacterium
TTAAGTTTAGGCTCAACCTGTGTAATTGTTTTGAATTTGAAATCATCATAAACAACATGCTCATAAATATCATCACTCATCACATAAACCTGCGGGTGTTTAAGCAGCACATCGGTTAAGGCCTTTATCTCACTTTCAGTATATGCAGCGCCAGTAGGGTTGGAGGGGCTGTTAAAAATTATCCATTTAGTATTTTTTGTTATTGCTTTTTCAAGGGCTTGTGGTGTTAACTTAAAGTTAGTTTCCTCCCCACATTCAACTATAACTGACTTACCACCAGCAAGCGCCACTATATCAGGGTATGAAACCCAGTAAGGAGCTGGGATTATAACTTCATCTTCTGGGTTAAGTGTTGCCATTAATGCGTTGTAAATAACCTGTTTTCCGCCAGTGCCAACTGTTATATTCTTTGCCTCATATTCAAGGTTATTCTCATTCTTGAATTTTGCTATTATTGCCTTTTTTATGGCAGGCGTTCCATCAACCGCTGTATATTTTGTCTCACCCTTTTTCATCGCATCTATAGCGCCCTGCTTGATGAATTCTGGCGTGTCAAAATCAGGCTCACCTGAACCTAAACCGATAACATCTTTGCCCGCTGCTTCAAGCTCCTTCGCTTTTGCTGTAACCGCAAGAGTTGGTGATGGTTTAATTTTTTTAAAATTTTCAGAGATGAATGCCATAAATCCAGTTCTTAGTTGTTAGTTCTTAGTTCTCAGTTGTTATTGCTGCACAGATTTAGAAATGCAACCACACATCCCGTCATTGCGAGTGAGCCGCTTGGCGAGCGTGGCAATCCATCATTAGAAGCCAAATTCAGCTTAGAATACTTACCCTGCTCTTTCAAGCCAGACTTGCTTTCCGATGGATTGCTTCGCTAAAGCAGCTCGCAATGACGAATATTGTGGTAGCGTTATAAATATAAAATTTATTTTTTGCATTAAAAAATATTGCCGTCTGTATTTATAATATTTCAAGGTTAATTTATAGTTGCACACTGTAACTTTTTGTAATAATTAGCCTTTCTCTGAAATAAAATAATCATAAATATGACACATGAAGCAAGGCAAACTCTTGACGTGAACCAGATAATGGAACTTATACCGCACCGTTACCCGTTATTACTTATAGACAGGGTGGTGGATATAGTAGCTAACGAATCTGCCACGGGTATCAAAAATGTTACCATAAATGAGAATTTTTTTCAGGGGCATTTTCCAGGGCACCCTATAATGCCAGGTGTGCTGGTTGTTGAAGCTATGGCGCAAACCTGCGCCGCACTAGTAGCAGAAAGTGACAAGGCAAATAAAGGTAAACTTGTGTATTTCACCTCAATTGAAGAGGCAAAATTCCGCAAACCAGTAGTTCCTGGTGATGTTGTTCATTTGAAGGTACAAAAATTACAGAACCGTAAATCTCTATGGAAGTTTGACTGCAAGGCATATGTTGATGATAAGGTGGTAACTGAAGCTGTAATTTCTGCAATGATAATGCAATAAGCAGGAAATAGAGGTTAAGAAATAGGGAAAGTGTTGGCAAATAGAGTTTAACTGCTAAAAAACACCCCTCACTTGAAGAGCTAACCCTAATTCCTAACTCCTATTTCCTAATTCCCGCCCCCTGACTTTGTAACATTTCGTATTTTGAAGATTATTCAAAAATACCCTAACTCCTATTTTCTAATTCCTATTTTCTAAATATCATGATCCATAGCACGGCAATAATCGGTGAGAGCGTAAAACTTGGCAATAATGTTTCTATTGGGGCATACACTGTTATCTCTGGAAGTGTAGAAATTGGCGATGATTGCATTATACATAATCATGTTAATATCAGTGGTCATACAAAAATAGGTAAGGCCAATATTGTATTCCCCTTTGCATCTATTGGAACTGCCCCGCAAGACCTGAAATACAAAAATGAAGTAACCTATGTGGAGATAGGTGATAATAATAAAATACGTGAATATGTTACTATCAACGCTGGTACGGTTACTGGAAACAGCGTAACCAAAGTTGGCAATAATTGCCTGTTCATGGTTGGTGCACATATTGCACATGACTGCTTGGTAGGTAATAATGTTATTGTTGCAAATAATGTTTCAATTGCTGGGCATGTAACTATTGGTGATTTTGTGGTAATTGGCGGTAATTCAGCTATACACCAGTTCGCACGGATAGGAATGGGCGCAATGATAGGTGGTATGAGCGGCATAGAAGGTGATGTAATACCTTTTGGCAACGCATTTGGTGAACGCGCAAGCCTGCAAGGCCTAAATTTAACTGGACTAAAAAGACGTGGCTTTGATAAAAAAACAATACAGGAAATGATGTCTGCCTTTAAAGAGCTTTTTGAAGGAACGGGGAAAATATCTGGCCGTTTAAAAGCATTAAAAGAAAATTTCAGCAACAACCCTGAGATATTACATATAATAGAATTTCTTGAAGCAGCAGAGGACAGAAACATCTGCCAGCCACGCAAGAAAGGAATTAAAGGTAATTGAGGTTATAAAAGTAATAAAGGTAATGATAAAAAAAATTGGAATAATAGCCGCCAGCGGTGACCTACCGAAAGAGATACTGGAAAACTGCTATGAACAAGGCATTGAAACCTATTATGTCAACCTGCGCGACATCGGTAATTATCAGAACCCGCAAATAGCTACAAAGTATATTGAATCAAAATTGACTAATGTTGGTAAGATATTAAATTTTCTTCGTGAAAATAAAGTAAATAAAATAATATTTGCAGGTGGGCTTAAGCGCCCGTCTTTTACTTCACTGATACCTGACCTAAAAGGCATGCAGCTTTTAGCACGTTTACAGAAACTGAAAAAAGGCGGTGACAACACAATATTTAAAATAATATTCAAATTTCTTGAAGAGGAAGGGTTTGAAATGGCTGGGGTGAAGGATATTGCCCCTGCCCTGCTTACCCAGCAAGGGGTGATAGGCAGTGTTGAACCCAAAATGAAGCAGATGCGTGATGTTGAGCTGGCAAAGGACATTGCGGTTGAGATCGGCAAGATGGATATTGGTCAAGCAGCAGTAGCACACGAAGGCAGCATACTTGGCGTTGAAGGAATAGACGGAACAGACGCACTGATAAAACGCTGTAAAACCCTACACTTTAAGGGTAAAGGCGGGGTTCTTGCAAAAATGAAAAAACCCGACCAAGATGACAGAATAGACCTGCCAACCATAGGCATAAAAACTATCAGAAACCTTGATGAAAATGGTTTTTCTGGTGTAGTGCTGGAGGCTGGCAATTCCATAATACTTAACAAAAGTGATGTGATAGACCTAGCAGACGAGCTAGGCATATTCATATATGGGGTTTAGTTAGTAATTGGTAGATTATGTAGCAAAATCCGTCCCCCCTTGCGCTAGAAGGTTAGGATAAGGGGTTAATGAAATCAAATAAGAACAAAACTTATTACAGATCATAACCTTACACGTGGGGTGGTAGAAATTTACTTAAAATAGTCGTCCTTCCCTTCTTCAGAAGCAGAGCCGATGGCAGCCTGCTTGTTCTGCTCAACAACTTTGTCGTAAACTTCTTTTCTTAAAATTGTGGCATCTTTGGGGAATTCAAAACCAATTTTTACGGTTTTGCCTTTGACCTCAACCAGCTTCATTTCAATGTTGCCATTGACGATAATCGATTGGCCAAGTTTGCGTGTGAGATATAACATATTTATTTACTACCTGTAAATTTTTTTGCCATTAAACAATATTAAAAGCTTAAATGCAAGTAAAAGGTCTGTAATTAACATGTCTAGAGGTCAAGAA
>DQGZ01000179.1 GCA_003531345.1 Alphaproteobacteria bacterium
GAATTTTAAGTACAGTAGAAAATATTTCCTGCCAAGTTAGCTCCACTGGACTTTCAGTTTGCATTCCCACGCTTTCTGTGGGGTTAAATGATGATGACGATATTTTTGATAAATATGACAGTTACATCCTGCATTTTTTTGGCGCACAGGACATAGACAAGGAAACAACTGCTGAATTAAAAAAAACCAAAGAAGAAAGCATCTATATAGGAATTGCTGTTCTTCTGGGGGGGTTATTTTTTACAGGTGATATTGGCAATTCAATAACCATGATTGGGGTAATGTTCATCCTTGCTGTTCTGGTTGCGGCTATGCAGGCCGTCCTTATTTTTACCACTATAACCATTGCCTTAAATGTTCTTATGGCATTAGCGCCACTTGCTGTAACCTGCATCTTGTTTGACCCATTAAAAAAAATGACAAACATGTGGTTCTTTGCGCTGATAGCATATGCCATCCAGCCACTTGTACTTACCACCTTTCTGGCAATTACATTGGGTTTACTAAGTGGCTTGGTAAACATGAAAAGAGACATAAATGGAGATGGTCAGATCGACGCAGATGAAAAAATGTTCTCAGGTGTATATGATGGCGTTAAAATAAAAATGTCTGGGGAGGGTACTTCTAATGGTAAACAATCCTTCACAATTATAGATTGTGAAAAGGTTAAGCTTGGCGCCAGTGTTATAGCCCAATCACTTAACACTGCAAGCATGATGGGCTCTATGGCATCAGGTGGTTTTAACGCTGGCTCGTCTCTTAACTCTGCATTAAGTGGTGGTGACCCCTCAGCAATGGCAGACATTACCAACCAAACACAGGGTAACCTTACCCAAGGGTGTGATTTTATGGTTGATCAGCTGCGTATGGATATAGAGGGGCCGTCTGTTGCAAATGCAGAAGCTGCATCAGAAACTGTTACAGCAGAAAGCATCAAAGAAATGAAATCGACGCAATTTGCTGTTATAATGCTACTGGTGATGTTAATTACTTTCCTTAAGAAAGTTCCTGAATTAGCAGAAAAATTAACAGACAGCGGTAAGCTTGGTCCACTAACGAGAGTAGCAGGTGGTGTTGGCAATAAAGTTCAGGAAGCCTTAGTAGGTAAAAGCGGTAGTGGAGGAATTATGGGAGCTGGTACTAACCTAGTTAAAAGGGAGATTAAATTTTGAAAAGCATATTTAAATATTTTTTATTTCTATTACTTGCAGTCAGCCTTACCAGTTGTGCTGAAGACCCTGATATTGACAAATGCGTCCCCGTAAAAGAGCTTTTCAGAGCAGACAGCACCAGCAATAGTTATGAGCTGATAGGAATTCCCTCTGGTATAACAGGGCAGAAAAAAGGCATAGTTACTTGGGTCACTGAAAAAATATCTCAGGTTATGAGACTCTCAGCAGAGAAGATATTCTTAGTATTAACAGAGAATAACAGCTACAAAAGATTGATCGGAATTGCCATGACAATATCCATTATGTTCTATGCACTGGGCATAATGCTTGGGATTGCGCAGGCAAATGGCTATCAAGCGATGGTTTTTGCTATGAAGCTTATTATTATTTACCAATTAGCTACTGATTGGGGAATTTTTTACCATTATGTGGGTGAAAGCTTTGAAGCTCTTGTAAACAGCATGATGTCATACGCCAGCAATACATTCAGTGAACATACCTATGATGCTACAGGTGCATCGAATAGCTCCCTATTCGGGGATATGGATAAAATGATCAGCATGCTATGGAATTTTGGCATCATAAAATTGAACCTTGCTTTGCTTACAACTGGTCCTACTGGGTTTTTCTGGGGACTAATGGTGCTGATACTTATGTTCCTTTATCTGTTTGCTGTAATTACAATTATAAAAACATTCCTACTTGCATTGATAGGTAGGTTTGTACTTTACGCACTGGCGCCTTTATTTCTTATATTCGCATTGTTTTCACAAACCAAATCCTTGTTTGATAACTGGCTTCATCAGTTGATTGGCTTTGCATTGCAACCAGTTCTACTGTTTATATTTATTGGTATGTTCCAGATGATATTGGGTGGAATGCTGCAACAGATATACCTGACAAATATTGCTCAGGGAAGCAGTGGTGGAACTTCCACCAACGCAAATGATGTATGCGTAAAATCTGTAGCTATTGATACTGCAAAAACCAATAGTGTAAAAATGTATAAAATGGTCAAATGCAAATGGAATGATGATGCCGTTACCGCAGGGGTAGCAGCAGGAACATCTGTAGAAAAAGAGTGCGTACCCACAACTGAAGTAGTAGAAAGTGACATAAAACCAAATATTCCTCTTGATATATGGGTTATAATCTCCTGTATAATAATTACCTACCTTATGTATACTATGGTTAACTGGGTTGTTGGGGTGGCAAGCAGCCTAGCAGGTGGTGTAATTAGTGTTTCTGATGCTGCTGTTCCAGGCTTTGACAAGGTTAAATCCGCTGCTAAGCAGGGTATTGGAAGTATGGGAAGTAAACTATTTGAAACACCAAAACAAAATAGACCTGTTAAGTAAAATTATATGACTGACCAGAGGGAAATAATTGAATTTGATGTTTTGATAATTGGTGGGGGTATCGCAGGGCTTTCAGCCGCCATCAAGCTGGGGCAACTGGCAAAGGAAAAAGGCAGGGAAATTAACATCTGCGTAGTGGAAAAAGGTTCTGAGATCGGCGCACATATACTTTCTGGCAATGTTTTTGAAACAAGAGCTTTAAATGAATTATTCCCTGATTGGAAGGAGCTTGGTGCACCACTTACCACCGAGGTTAAAAAAGATAATTTTGTTTTCCTGACCAGAAATAAAAGCTTCAAATTGCCCACTCCACCACAAATGAATAACCATGGTAATTATATTATTTCACTTGGTAATTTGTGTAGGTGGCTTGCCGAAAAAGCTCAAGAAATTGGTATTCAGATTTTTGCTGGTTACGCCGCCGCTGATATTCTTTATGATGAAAATGGCGACAAGGTTATCGGTGTTATTACTGGGGAATTTGGTATTGGTAAAAATGGTGAGAGGAAAGACTCATATCAACCAGCGATTGAGTTACGTGCGAAACATACAATTTTTGCAGAAGGTGCCAGAGGGCATTTAACCAAAAGGCTGGAAAAAAAATTCAATCTAAGGCAGGATAAACAACCACAAACTTATGCCATAGGGCTTAAGGAAATATGGCGTATTTCCCCTGAAAAATATCAATTGGGAAAAGTTATTCATACAATCGGCTGGCCAATGGACAATAAAACTTATGGCGGAAGTTTTATTTACCACGCAGAGAATAACCAAATTTTTATCGGTTATGTTATCGGACTTGATTATAAAAACACTTATCTTAACCCCTTTAAAGAATTCCAGCGTTTTAAAACTCATCCGTTCGTTAAAGACATCCTAGATGGTGGTGAGCGCATTTCTTATGGAGCAAGAGCATTAAATGAGGGTGGTTATCAGTCAATTCCAAAACTTACATTTAACGGCGGTTTATTAGTTGGCTGCGCTGCGGGGTTTTTAAATGTTCCAAAAATAAAAGGTTCACATACGGCAATGAAATCTGGCATGCTTGCTGCGGAAACCATTTTTGAAGCAATTGAAAATGGCAAGGAAGATTTAGGAAATTATGAAAAGAAGATAAAAGAAAGCTGGATAGCGCAAGAACTTTACAGATCACGCAATATTCGCCCTTCGTTTAATTTTGGCTTATGGTTTGGGCTTATCTATTCAGCTATTGATACATATATATTCCGTGGCAAAGCGCCATGGACATTAAAACATCATAAAGATAATGAGCAAACTCAACGAAAAGAAAATTCTGCTCCAATTGAATATCAAAAACCTGATGGCAAATTTTCGTTTGATCTATTATCATCAGTATTCCTATCAGGAACTTATCATGAGGAAGACCAGCCAGCTCATCTTAAATTAACTGACCCCAAAGTTGCGGTTGATTATAATCTGAAATATTATGATGGGCCAGAACAGAGATATTGCCCAGCAGGTGTTTATGAGTTCATAAAAGATGATATTGGTAACAATAAGCTACAGATAAATGCTCAGAACTGTGTTCACTGTAAAACCTGTGATATAAAGGACGTAACTCAGAACATCAACTGGTCTACACCTGAAGGCAGCGGTGGTCCAGTTTACCCAAATATGTAAAAGTTTAAAAAGCCTGTTTTATATTTTCCTCCAGAGTATAGTATTTCAGAAATTTAATT
>DQGZ01000031.1 GCA_003531345.1 Alphaproteobacteria bacterium
TCTTGAGCAACAAATTTTTTATTTAGTATCTCCCACCCTTTTGATCTAAAATACTCCTCAATTAGTTTTTCAAAGGCATCTCCAAATCTGATTTCATGAGACTGAGACAAGTTCTGAATTATTTTTGCCTTTGGCTTTGTTGGTCTAAAAATACCCACATAACGCTCGGGAGACTTTGCAACTTTTTCTAAAAGATCAATTTTTGATTTTTCAAATATTGATTTATTAAAAATTTCTTTAAATTTACTGTATTCCATCTTTATTTAAGATACTAAAAAATTACTCGAAGATTCATTTAATCTAGAATATGTTTTCTCCGTAAAGAGAGCATTATCAACACTTGGATTAAGATATTTTTCTTCATATAACTTTCTAAGATAATCTATACTAAGAAGAGAATTATCCCTATTAACAAACCAATAGTCCCAGCCGTTATGATTAGTTTTCTTTAACAAAAATGCGCTCATTTTATGTATGGAGCCAATCTCTTCCCCTACACACAAACTTGCATCTGCATTAACTGTGGCACTAAATTTTTTATCTTTTGAAAAAACATTTTCACCAATTTTTATGTAACCTTTTTCAATTAAACTACCAAAAGGGACTTTCGGCTTTTTCTTTTCAATTTTATATTCTAATAACTCTTTTGAAAGGGGAATGACTTTACTAATTCTACTTTCTGCTACTTCAGTATAAAACTTTTCCTTCTCAAAACCTATATAATTTCTACCCAGTCTTTTTGCAACAGCACCTGTAGTACCGCTACCAAAGAAAGGGTCTAAAACCACATCGCCAACATTACTGCTGGATAAAATTATTCTGAACAATAATTCAGCAGGTTTTTGAGTTGAATGCGCTTTCTGACCATTTACCCTTACCCTTTCTTCACCCTGACAAATTGGAATCAGCCAATCACTTCTCATTTGCAAATCATCATTCATACATTTCATTGAGTGATAGTGAAATGTATATTTTGAATTTTTTGACTTTGAAGCCCATATAAGCGTTTCATGAGCATTATTGAACCTAGTACCCTTGAAGTTAGGCATTGGGTTAGTTTTCACCCAAACTATATCATTTAATATCCAATAGCCGATGTCTTGAATTATTGTTCCAACCCTGAATATATTATGGTATGAACCTATTACCCATATCGTTCCTGTTGGCTTCAAAACCCTATTACATTCAGCCAACCATTTTTTACAAAAAGAATCATACTCCTTAAATGAATCAAATTTATCCCACTGATCATTTACGGCATCAACCTTAGTATTATTGGGTCTGTATAAGTCTTGGTTTAGTTGCAAATTATATGGCGGGTCAGCAAATATCAGGTCAATAGAATTATCTGGTAATTTTTTTAATAACTCAATGCAATCACCATTATTTATAGAGTTTACAGCTATTTCACCTAATTTGCTCATATTTTAAAGAATAAATTTACTCAAATCAGTTTGTTTGCTTAAATCTGCCAGGGTATTATTAACATACTCCTTGTCAATTACAATAGTTCTTGGCTCTTTGCCATCTGCTTCAAAACTAATTTTTTCGAGGAGTTTTTCAACAATGGTGTGCAACCTGCGGGCGCCGATATTTTCAATATTTCTATTAACTTCAGCGGCAGTTTTTGCAATTTCTTTTGTACCCTCGGAGGTAAATTCAATTGTAACATTATCTACTGCAAGCATTGCAGAATATTGCTTGGTAAGGCTGGCTTCTGGCTCAGTTAAAATTCTATGAATATCCCCTTCTGTTAACGCTTCAAGCTGCACACGAATTGGCAACCTGCCCTGCAACTCAGGCAATAGATCAGATGGTTTAGCAATATGGAAAGCACCTGATGCAATAAATAAAATATGGTCAGTTTTAATTGCACCATATTTTGTTGTTACAACAGTACCTTCTAGTAAAGGTAATAAGTCTCTTTGCACACCCTCACGGCTAACATCAGCGCCACCTCTGCCTTCACTGCGGGAAGTGATTTTGTCAATTTCATCAAGGAAAACTATCCCATCATTTTCAACTGAAAATATCGCCTCTTTGACGATTTTTTCTTCATCAATCAGCTTGTCACTTTCTTCTGCAATTAAAATATCATAGGCTTCTTCAACTAAAATTTTGCGTTTTTTAGTTTTGCCACCACCGAAAGATTTGCCTAAAATGTCTGATAAATTAATCATACCCATTTGCCCACCAGGCATACCAGGTATATCAAACATTGGCAGCCCGCTACCACCGCTATCTTGAACATCAATTTCAATCTCTCGCTTATCAAGCTCACCTTCACGGAGCATTTTACGGAATTTTTGCCTTGTTTCTGGGCTGGCATCTTTACCAACAAGCGCATCAAGTACCCTTTCCTCCGAGTTTAAATCTGCCTTTACTTTTACAGTTTCACGCATTTTTTTGCGAGTGAGAGATAGTGCTTGTTCAACAAGGTCACGGATTATTGACTCAACATCACGCCCAACATAACCAACTTCCGTGAATTTTGTTGCTTCAATTTTTATAAAAGGGGCATCAGCAAGTTTTGCAAGTCTTCTGGCAATTTCAGTTTTACCAACACCAGTTGGCCCAATCATTAATATATTTTTTGGAACTATTTCGTCTCGCAATGGCTTTTCTACGCTCATACGGCGGTAACGATTACGCAACGCAATTGCCACAGCTTTTTTTGCATCATTCTGCCCGATAATATGCCTGTCAAGCTCAGTTACTATTTCTTGTGGTGTTAGGGTTTTGGTCATTTTGGGTTGATTTGTTTTTACTATTCACCTTAAATAGTAAGATTAACTTAAATATCAATTAATGATTTATTGATATTATTTCCTTTTTAAAGTAAAATGCACCCAATAACCAATTACAGCATGGCAGAGGAGAGAACAACAGGGAATAGAAGCAGGGAAATTGAAAAATATATTACTGGAGAATGT
>DQGZ01000023.1:0-298 GCA_003531345.1 Alphaproteobacteria bacterium
TTAATATTATCTGCAAGGTATTTTTCCGTCATATATTTTGGTTTTAGTTTGAAGAACAAAAGGTTTTAAGGATAGAAGGAATAGACTCACCTCCACACCTTCAAACCTTCAAGCCTTCCAGCTAGATATTCTAAAAGTATGACATAAATATATTAGGTTTTAAGGTAGTGCAACATAGTAATTTAATTAACCAGCTCATCAATATATCAATTAACGCTGGTGAGATATTAATGAAACATTTTAATAATGGGGTTTCAACCAAAATAAAAGGCGATCTATCACCTGTTACCGCCGCAGA
>DQGZ01000023.1:566-3259 GCA_003531345.1 Alphaproteobacteria bacterium
ATAGGCTCATTTCAAAATACATCAGCGAACTTACAAACATACCTGTAATTTCAGAAGAAGGGAAAAATTTTGTTTCAAACAGCATCAGAAATTATTTTCTTGTTGACCCGTTAGATGGAACAAAAAGCTTTATAAAAGGAGAGGAAGATTTCACCGTGAATATCGGGCTGATAGAAAATAACCGTACAGTTCTTGGCGTTATATATAAGCCCGTTACAGAAGAATTGTTTTATACAAAAAACGGCGCAAGCTACTATAAAAAAAGCAAGCTAAAGGAAGTTGAAATAAGGTGCAGCAACAAACCAAGAGATAATAAATACAGAGTAATTGCAAGTAAAAGCCACCTTGATGAGCAAACAAAAAACTATGTTGATAAAATTGAAGTAAAAGAATTTATTAGGGCATCTTCAAGCCTAAAATTCTGCAAGCTGGCGATGGGCGAAGCTGATATTTACCCTCGCTTTGGAAACACCATGCAATGGGATACAGCAGCAGGACAAGCAATTTTAGAGCACGCAGGCGGAAGCGTAATCAAGCCTGATGGAGAAGAATTTATGTATATTTTAAATGATGATGAAAAGTGTCTGCTCAACGGTTTTTTTATTGCACGTGGCTGGCGAGAAGGCTTCTGCTAAACCTACCCACCACTACCTCTCAAACTCAGCAAATTAGTCCTTCTTAACTTCATCAAATTTTATCAGCACCTGATTTACTGAAACGCTATCACCTTTGTTCACTAAAACTTCTGAAACTACTGCGTCCCTATCTGCATATAGAATATTTTCCATTTTCATTGCTTCAAGAATTACCAAGTCCTGACCACGGTTTACCACCTGCCCTTTTTGTACCTTTACATCAACTATTGCACCTGAAATTGGCGCAAGGAGATTTTTAGAGAAGGATGTTATTTCACCTTTTGGCATGTGCTTTTCAAGCTCCGCCACCAAAACAGTTCTTACTGTTACCTTTGCAGTAGAGCCCATAAAAGTTAGAAGATAGCCGCCATCAACATGCTCCAAGCGAACTATAGAAGGCTGGTTATCAACAGTACCCTGCCACAACCTGCTACCCAGAGTATAAGGGCTATGCACCACAAAACTTTCCCTGTCATAGGTGAAGGTAAAAGTTTCATCATCAACCACTTCATATTCAATATCAAATTTTTCATGATCCACTGATACCACTAATATGTGAGGTATCTGGCGCGCCCTTCCTGGCACCTGACCAGATATTTTGGCCGCCCTGAATGCGTCTTTTAAATAAACGAATAAACCTGCTGAAAGCATGGTTTTTGTTTTCCCCTCGGTAAGCTCCGCACCGCTGAAACCTTTTGGATACTCCTCTTCAATGAATTTTGTTGAAAGCCTGCCCTCACGGAAACGCTTATGCTCCATTATCGCTTCCAGAAAGCTAATATTATGTGAAATTCCAGTGATAAAATAGCCTGACAATGCTTTTTGCTGGTTGTTTATTGCCTCCTCACGGGTTTTGCCATAAGTTATCAATTTTGCTATCATGGCATCATAGAACATGCTGACCTCACCACCAGCATAAACAGCGGAATCAACACGAACAGTTTCGCTTATTTCAGGCTCTCTATATTCAATAATACGACCAGTTGAAGGAAGGAAACCACGGGTTGGATCTTCTGCGTAGATACGGCTTTCAATAGCCCAGCCACTGAGTTTTACATCGTCCTGCTTGAAGCTTAGCTTTTCACCGTTAGCTATTTTTATCTGCCACTCTACTAGGTCAAGTCCTGTAACATACTCAGTTACTGGGTGCTCCACCTGAAGCCTAGTATTTATTTCAAGGAAATAAAAATTCTTGTTCTGGTCTGCTATGTATTCAACCGTTCCTGCATTGGCGTAATTCACCAACTTAGCAAGTGCAGCAGACTGGCGGTACATTTCTTGACGGGTCTTTTCATCAAGGAATGGGCTTGGCGCTTCCTCAATTACTTTCTGGTTATGGCGCTGGATAGAGCATTCCCGCTCACCAAGGCAAACTATATTACCATGCTCATCAGCTAGTATCTGAATTTCAATATGGCGAGGGTTCTCAATAAATTTTTCAATGAACAGCCTGTCATCCCCGAATGATTTTTTTGCCTCATTCTTTGTTGCTGCATATGCTTTTGCTATCTCGTCTTTTTTATAAACGATACGCATACCTTTTCCGCCACCGCCAGCCGCTGCTTTCATCATCACTGGAAAGCCTATTTTTTCCGCTATCTCTGCCGCTTCCTTCTCATCACCTATCTGCCCCCTGAAACCTGGAACAACATTAACACCAGCTGATACCGCATGTTTTTTCGCCTCTATCTTATCCCCCATGTATGAAATTGCCTTTGGAAAAGGCCCGATGAATTTAATACCAAGCTTAGCCAGCCTTTCAGCAAATTCCGCACGCTCTGACAAAAAGCCATAACCTGGGTGAACCGCATCAGCCCCTGTTTGCAGGCATGCATCAATAATATTGTCAATTACAAGATAACTTTGTGATGAAGGTGATGGACCGATAAATACCGCCTCATCCGCCTCCGACACGTGAAGGGCGTTAACATCTGCCTCAGAATATACGGCAACGGTCTTGATACCCATTTTTTTACAACTACGAATCACCCTACGAGCGATCTCACCACGATTAGCTATCAGAATTTTTTTGAACATGTATTACTAAGATCCGAAGAG
>DQGZ01000154.1 GCA_003531345.1 Alphaproteobacteria bacterium
GTAAAAGGGCTGGCAAAAATAGAACTTCAATTTAAAAGTTTAGGAGATACCCAGACAGTAATAGGTACAGCTGATTTTAAAGATGCGGAAATTAAAATCCCAGAAATTTCATTTAATAAAAGTCCGAAAGATTTTACTAATTTAACTTTCCTAGGTAGGTATTTTGAAGGGAAGGCAATTGAAATAAGAGAGTTTAAGATAATAGATAAAAACTCTTCATCTACTGGTAGAGCAATAATTTCACTCAATGATAATATTGCCGATGAGATATATTTCTCAAAACTTTCAAATGGCAATAATGATGTTGAACTTTACTACACTGTTCAAAATATGCCTTTCAATAATAAGGGCTTTTATAAAAGAAAAAATATAGCAATTTCTGGCAAAAGTTTTAATGCTGAATATTTAATAGATAATTTGAATTTTAGTTCAGAAAGTATTTCTTCCACCAGCCTAGAGATAGACCTGAAAAAACTATATCTGAAAAATTCAGTTCATTTAAATAACGTAAAATCCAGAATAAAATGTGGCCCAGAAAAGTGCTACTCAGCGGATTTTATTGCAACAATTGATAATGGCGGAGAGTTATCAATGAAATTTGCGCCTGATAAAACTGATAATATAAAAACCTTTACCCTCAAAACTTCAAATTTAGGAAGGGTTATAGAAGGCTTGGGTTTTAATAAGGTTATTCAGGGCGGGGATGCAACCATAACGGCAAAAAGAACCGAAGACACAAATGACATAAAAATTATTACAAAGGGTAATATTTCCGTTCAAAAATATAAAATATTTAATGCGCCAGTGCTTGCAAAGATATTTTCTCTTGCCTCCATAACTGGTATCACAGAAATATTGACAGGCAAGGGAATAGAGATGAAAAAACTCCATGGTCAGTTTACCCTTTATAATGACTATATCTCTATAGAAAAAATTATTTCCAGTGGTAATTCTCTAGGCATCACTACACAAGGTACAATTGCTTTTGAGGAGGGTAATGTTGACCTTTCAGGTGTGGTAACCCCTTCTTACTCAGTTAATGCAATGTTTGGAAGAATACCCGTTATTGGTGTTTTATTTAAGGCAAAAGAGGGGGAGGGGCTAATTGCAACAAAATATACCGTAAAAGGAAAATACCCTGATAAAGTTGATGTAACTGTAAACCCTCTTTCTGCATTTACACCTGGCGTGTTGCGTGAAATATGGGGCAGGGCAGATACAAAAAAGTGATAGAAATTTATAACCTAAATTTATCTCTATAAGCCAATTCCAGCCTGCTTAAAACTCGTTTTTTAGCATCACACTTTTTTAATCGTGCCGAAATATTCACCTTAATCAACCTATAGATTCAAATATCACCTAATTATCTGGCTTCTCTTGTGGTATTGGTGCAGTTGCAGAGAGATAAGCTCCTTTTTTATCAAAGAGAATATCTCTAATTTTCTTCAACTCCATCTGATAGTTTGAATAATCTTTACCCCACAGTCTTTTACTACTTGGCAGTTGTGCTGTTAGTGGATTTATAGCTCTTCCATATCTCAGAACTTCAAAATGTAAATGTGGTCCTGTTGACCTTCCAGTATTCCCCGAATAGGCCACCACTTGCCCTTTCTTAACTCTTGACCCAACCCTTAATCCAGAAGCAAACCTGCTTAAATGTCCATAAGCAGTTGACCATACTTCATCGTGTTTTATCCTTACATAGTTACCATACCCACCAAATCTACCTATTTTTGCAATAGTTCCGTCACCAGCTGCAGTGACAACTGTGCCTACCCTAGCAGCGTAATCAACCCCTGTGTGCATCATTGACCTGCCCAATACAGGGTGTCTGCGATAGCCAAAACCAGAAGTGACACGATGAGGAACTAATAAGGGCTTGTTCGTAATTGATTGCTTGAATGCGGTGGCCGAAATATCATAAAAATCAAGCGTTCTATCTGTTCCATCGGTTGTAAACCTAAAGGCCTCAACCTTATACATACCCCTTTGCAGGGCTATGTAGTAAACCCTGCCTGGGTCAATAAGTATACCTTTAGTGTTATATACCTGCTCATATAATATTTCAAATTTATCACCTACTTTTACGTCTCTGTTGAGGTCAAGCTTGTTACTGATAGCTCTTACCGCCGATGAAATAACTTTTGAAGGTATGCCAACAACTATAGCTAAATTATTTATATTGCTTCTTATCATGCCAGTTTTATAAACAAACTTAGTATTAACCTCTGCCTTTTTCTCGGTTACCTGATAAGACCCTAATTGATCGGTGTTGAGGGTTATCATTCTAAGGTTATTTGGCACTTGAAATTTTATAAGTTTCTTTTTTCCATTTTCTATCTGTTCAGTGAAAATAAGCTTTTGCCCTAGTTTAAGGTTGGTAACGCTGAAGTTTGCGTTTCTTATTAGTGCGGTTGCAATTTGATTTGTAAGCGCTGCATCATAACCCATTTTTTTAAAAATGCCTGAAAGAGTATCGTTGCGCTCCACAGTGTAGACTTTTGTTGAGGTTTTTTTATTTTCAACAGGCAATGACTTTATATCAGGAGCATTAATTATTATGGATTTTGTTTCTTTAGGGCTTACTATGGGAACTACTTCCCTCTGGTTGATAAGCGAGCCAAGTGCAGGGATAGACGAAAGCAATGTTCTTGCTGCGGCTTCATCTTCAGCTTTTTTTAAAATCTCTTTTTCTTCTTCAATAAGGCTTTCCTCTATTGTAGTTTTTTTGTAGATTGAAGGTTTTTTTATAAGTGCCATTTCAGCAGCTTCATTTAGAACTGACCTTCTATTTGATGTTTTTGTGTCAATTTTAGTATTGGAAATTTTTTGAAAAGCTGGTGGAACAACCCTTGTGCTGTTGTTTTTTAAGGGCTTGCCTTCAACAGCTGCTTTTCCAGCCTCATTGACAGACTGTTTTGAGATTGCAGGAAGCTCATAAGGTTTTAAAGCAACAACCATTATAAGAAGGGCAATTAAAAATATTTGAAAGTTATTTTTTAGCAAAATTTTTTCAGAAAATTTAAGAAAATTTTATCTATG
>DQGZ01000059.1:0-355 GCA_003531345.1 Alphaproteobacteria bacterium
CCTATTTTTGGCGGTGCGGGAAACAACAACACTTCCTCAGGTGGTGGTAATGATAAGATAATTGATTTTGAAAAATTTTTCAAAAAACCTGATGGTGGGGATGGGTCAGAAATAACAGTTAACCTGCGTGCGCTGGTTGCAATTTTGATAGTTGGCTTGGTTGGCTGGTGTTTAACTGGTTTTTATAAAGTTGACGCCTCAGAAGAAGGTATAGTACTTCGTTTTGGCAAATATCACAGGTCAGCGCCTGAAGGTTTGCGTTATCATTTGCCTGCGCCTATTGAAAAAGTTTTTGTCGTAAAGAAAACAGTTATAAATTCAGTTGATATAGGCTTTAGAGGTAAAGGTAGTTTGC
>DQGZ01000059.1:590-4789 GCA_003531345.1 Alphaproteobacteria bacterium
GTGCTCTTCCGATCTGCTTTAGAGGTAAAGGTAGTTTGCAAAGCCCTGCTTACAACTCATTCGGTAGGTATGATGCTGACCAGCAATCTTCAACCCGTCCATCTGAAAGCCTTATGATAACTGGTGATACTAATATCGCTGATGTTTCATTTGTGGTTCAATGGCGTATAAAGAACAGTTTTGAATTCTTATTCAATATAACTAACCCTGTTGAAACGGTTAAATCTGTTGCTGAAAGCTCAATGCGTGAAGTTATAGGTAAATCAATGTTTGCTGAAAGCATGACAACCAAAAGAAACCAGATAGAGCAGGAAGTTCGTGACCTTATGCAACACACTCTGGATGATTATAAGGCAGGAATAGAGATATATATCGTAAATCTAAATGATTTCCAGAACCCTGCACCTGTTATGCCCGCCTTCCTTGATGTTGAAACAGCAAAACAAGACAGGGAAACTTCAATAAACAAGGCCAAATCTTATGAAAATAGTGTTGTTCCAAAAGCCCGTGGTGAAGCCAGAAAGTTGATTCAGGAAGCCGAAGCCTACAAACAGGAAGTTGTTTCAATTGCTAAAGGTAATGTTGCAAGGTTCACTTCTGTATATGACGAATATGTTAAGGCAAAAGATGTTACAAAAAAAAGAATGTATCTTGATACTATGCATAATATTTACATGAATACTTCTAAAATTGTTATTGATGGCAAAGCTGGAAATGGAGTAGTTCCTTACCTGCCATTGGAGAGATTGAAGAAATAATAGCAACTATCAACATTAAAAATAAGTATGAAACTTACAAAAGAAGCAAAAATTTTAGCATTAGTTATATTGGGTATATTCATTATACTTAATGGCTCGCTGTATGTTGTACAGCAAAATGAACAGGCTCTTGTTTTACAATTTGGTAAACCCATTCCGCCAATTAAATCAGAGCCTGGTATATATTTCAAAGCACCTTATTTCTTACAGGATGTTGTGAAATTTGATAAACGCATACTGGAAGTTAACCTTGAACCAAAAACCCTTCCTGATGTTCAGCAGAAACAGGTTATTATTGACGCATTTGTAAAATATAAAATCACTGATGCACTCAAGTTCTATCAGACTGTGCAAACATATGCTGGCTTAGCGCAGAAAGTAGATTCAATATTAATGGCAAGCTTGAAAAACACTATTGGTAAAATATCTTTTCAGGACCTGCTATCTGAAAAACGCAGTAAAGTAATGAAAGAAATAAAAAGCGGAATAGGTGATAAGGCTGATGAGTTTGGTGTAGAAATTATAGACTTAAGAATAGTAAGAGCTGATCTGCCAGAACAGAATATCAATTCAATTTTTAATAGAATGATCTCTGAGCGTGAAAAAGAAGCTAGGGAATATAGAGCGCAAGGCGAGGAAGAGGCTAAAAACATCATGGCACGCGCAGAGAAGCAGCAAACAATCCTCGTTGCAGAAGCAAAGAAACAGGCCGAGATTTCTAGAGGTGAAGGTGATGCCGAGGCTGCAAGAATTTATGCACAAGCTTACAATAAAGACCCCGAGTTTTATAATTTTTATAAATCAATGGAGGTTTATAAAGAGGTTATAAATAAGGAAAATACGCAGTTTATTTTATCACCTAATAATGATTTCCTGAAATATATAAACAAGTCAGGTGAGTGAGAAAACCTCCCCACCTGAGGGGAGAAAATTCAACAAATGTCTAACATTAAAAAAGAACCTCTGGAACAAATTATAATAGCCAAGAATAAGAAGGCATATTTTGACTATGAAATTTTAGAAGAGTTTGAGGCAGGTATAATGCTTGCTGGCAGTGAAGTAAAATCTTTGAGAGTTAATGGTTGCACCATTGTTGACAGCCACGCAGATTTAAGAAGCGGCGCAGGAACAGAGGAATTATTTTTAACTAACTTACAAATTCCTGAATATAAAGGCGCAAAAAATTTTACCCACAAACCCCGTAGGGAGCGCAAACTTTTATTGCACAAACGGGAAATAAGAAAACTTATAGGTAAAATAAAACTGAAGGGCCTTACCATAATTCCCCTGCTTATTTATTTTAATCATAAAGGGTTGGTGAAAATAACGCTTGGTTTAGGAAGAGGAAAAAATAAGGCTGACAAGCGAGAAGTGATAAAGGAAAGAGAGTGGAAGCGAGATAAGGCAAGGGAAATGAAAAAATAGGTTCTAGGTTTCAGAGGTCAGGTCTTAAACCTGAAACCTGAAACCTGAAACCTGAAACCTGAAACCTTTGTATGAAAATTATCTTCATGGGTACGCCAGATTTTGCCGTGCCTGCATTAAAAGCACTACATAATTCCACACACGAAATTTTGTGTGTATATTCTGCTGCCCCAAAACCTGCTCGCAGGGGTATGAATTTGATGAAGTCAAAAATTCATCAAGTAGCTGATGAATTAGGTTTGAATGTTTTAACTCCACTCAGTTTAAAATCTACTGATGCACAAATACAGTTTAAAAACTTTAGCGCAGATGTTGCGGTAGTTGCAGCTTATGGATTACTACTACCGAAAGAAATTTTAGAAGGCACAAAATTCGGATGCATAAACATTCATCCTTCCCTGCTGCCAAGGTGGCGTGGTGCAGCGCCGATACAGCGCGCGGTAATGAGCGGTGACAGTGAAACTGGTTGCTGCATAATGCAGATGAATGAAGGGCTTGATACAGGAGATATTATATTGCAGAAAAATATTCCCTTACCGCAAAATGCAACGTCAGGCATTATGCACGATATTCTGGCAGGAATTGGTACCGAATTATTACTTGAAGCGCTTGATAAAATTGAAAATGGAACTGTAGCCCCTACAAAACAAAGTGAAGCAGGCGTTACTTATGCAAAAAAACTGATAGCAGAAGAAGAAAAGCTGGATTTCACCCAGAATGTTATTGAACTTCACAATAAGATCAGGGGGTTAAGCCCTTACCCTGCTAGTTATTTTATGCTGGATGGTATGAAATATAAGGTTTTTGAGGCTGAATTCAGGCAAACAGCGCACAGTGAGCAATTAGGCAAAATTACCAATGAAAAGTTTGAAATAGCCTGTAATAGTGGCTTTATAACACCTTTATTAATCCAGAAAGAGGGGAAAAAGCTTACTAGCATAAAAGATTTTATTAATGGAAACAAAGGTTTAACAGGCAAAATAATCAATGAGAGTGTTATTTAAGTATAGGTATGTAACGATGTTGTATTTCTGGAAACAGAGATTTAATAATGCTTATTCACTATACCAAAAGAGGATTTATTAGGTTTGGTTTGATGCTCTACATACAACTCAACTTCATGCTGAATTAAATATAGCTGACGGTGCATTAGTTATTGCCCTCTCTTGAGAATTAAAATCAATTACTGAAAATTTAATAGATTTTAGCCAGAGAAAAAAAGCGGCTTTAAGAAAAAATAACTTTTACGCTTTATTTCTATTTCCGAATATACTACTCCCCACCCTTATCATGGTTGCGCCTTCTTCAATAGCCATTTCAAAATCAGATGACATACCCATTGAAAGCTCTTTCATCTCTACATTTGAAAAGCTTTTACTTTTTAGTTCCTCAAAAATATTTTTGAAACTTTTAAAATTATCGCGCACTTTAATTTTATCATTTGTATTTTCAGCAATGGTCATTAAGCCTTTTATATTTAGCCTATCACAGGTTTGAAGTTGTTTTAAAAACTCATCTGCATTATCAGGTATTATACCTGACTTTGTTTGTTCACCAGAAGTGTTTACCTGCACCAAGCAATCCATTTTTTTATTTTCAAACTCAAGGCGTTTTTGCAAAGCTTCAGCCAGTTCCAGCCTATCAAGCGAATGTAAAAGATAACAGAATTTTGTTATATATTTCACCTTATTGGTCTGCACCTGCCCTATTAAATGCCAGTTTATATTTAAGCCTGAAAGCTGCTCTGATTTTTCCTTTGCCTCTTGCGGTCGGTTCTCTCCAAAGTCAATTATGCCAGCATCATATACCTGTTTAATAAGTTCTATTGGCTTTGTTTTTGAAACAGCGATAAGTTTAACTTCACTGATATTTCTTCCAGATTTTGAACATAGTTCAGCTATTTTATCATTAATTTGTGATATGTTGTTTAATATACTCATTGCCTATAATTTTGGCTACATTATAAGAACTGGTAAGAAAAACTCTAATGAAAAAAAATTTAAATAACCCTTTTTT
>DQGZ01000237.1 GCA_003531345.1 Alphaproteobacteria bacterium
TTCTGCGCATCATCTAGATAACCTTGTATGGTAAGTGGCCCCGTGTCTGAGATAGGAAAGTTTGAAGGTTCAAACATCAGGTTAAGCAATACCTCCCTTCCTGCCTTTATCATATCATCCATTTTTATTTTCAGTTCATCACTATATGGGTTAAAAGCAATTGCAACCTCCACTGGTAGCTTTGAAGCCGCATATTGTAGGTCTTCACGCTTGCCGCCTGCTTCCGTAACAACAATTGCCAAATTAGCTGAGCTGTAATCAACTGCCTTTTTTTCCTCTTTCACCTCTATTATTTTGTCTTTTTCATCAACAGATTTTTCTGTAGCTGGAGCTTCAGCGATCTCACCAGCCTTTTTCCTTATTGGGTTTACCGCATCATTAAGTACTTTTAGGCTTTTTGCTTCAAAAACTATTTGGCGTTGCTGTAACGAAAGTCTGGAGCTTTTGCTCTGTATCTCATCCCTTATGCTTAGGAATTGAAGCAGAATTAGCGCTATAAAGCAGAGAGCCAATACTAAAAAATATGTTTTTTTTATAAACTTCATCAAAATTTGTATTTAACCTAATTATAGACTATAATCAGATTATAAAAAAATTACAAAAATTTAAATCTGAATTTCTTTGTTAACAGTGTCTAATGCAAATTTAAATAACGAACTGATAAGCAAACAGGAAAAATTTGAGATAATTGAGTCTACGCTGAATGAACTCAATATGTCAAAGGAAGAGCTTATTGAGCTCATAAGAAAGATACTGGAAGCAGAAATTTCTCTTTCTAATGAGTCTGATAAAAATGCAGATATTGCCGTAAATGCAACAGAGCAAAAAATAGCCAGCCTTGATAATATTGATATAAGTTCGATTGCAGAAAAGCCAGAATTGCTGGAGAAATATTTTTCTGAAAATAACCTGAAAAACCTTGTTACTCGCTTTTCATTCGCTCTTTCAGTTCAGAAACTCAAAGAACTAAAGAACAAAATAAACCTTAAAGAGTTGGAAAAGATATTACAGCTTGAACAGTTGCTTGAAATTGATATGGCGGGCAAGGCAAAAAGCTTAGAGAAAGAGGTGAATATACCTCTTGGCAAGCAGGAAGCAGTTAATAAATTTACTGACACCCAGTCAAAAAAGCAGGAAGCTAATAGAGAAAAAGAACAGGCAAAATCTGGTAGCGTTAGTTCTTCCATCGGAAAATTTTTTGGCGAGCTTAAGCAAGCACTGGACAGAACCACATCCAAAATTCAGGCGAAGATAAATGATTTCAGCCCACAGGCAGGAATACAGAATCAGAGCAATTCAACGTCAGCGCAGCAACAGAACAACCCAAATAATCAAAATAATCCTAACAGCCAGCAGCGCTCCGCTAATATAATGAGCAGGGCAAATGAGCTTTCACGGCAAATGCGCAGGCTGGAACAAAGGGTAAGAAGAAATAACCCAGAAGTAAAAAAGGTTAGTTTTAATGGCAGAAGCCTTACTGCAACAGTAGAGCGACCACGTGGTAGAAACCGTGATATATTCGGCAATAGGATAGAGGAGTCTCAGCCAAAAACAAAAGAAGTTAACCTGAATGACTACCTAAATGAACAAGGCAAATCATCACCTGATCTGCAAAAGGAACTTGATATAAATTTAAAGAAGCAGAAAGAATTGGAACTTGATATAAAGATACAGCAGAAGGAAAGTGAAGTATCAACACTGAAAGGAAAGGCCGATAGTTTAAAACTAATGATAGATGATAAAGGCTGGAATAATAGCTCCTCTTCCAGCAGAGGTATCGCTATTACACCTGACTCACTGCCTGCTGGCAACCAGCAGGTTAAACCACAAGCTATGTCTAATGAGGCGTTGGCTGCATCACAACCTGTTACGCTGGAAACTGATGCAAAAGATACCAACACCAAAGGAAAAAAAGAAGCATTAAGAACAGCTGATCAACTGGTAAGGCTAGACGCAATAGGTGATCGCCAGAAAATGATGAGCGATATGAAAAACGCCCCAGAAATGAAGGATGTAGCAAATAATATGAAGAAGATACAGGCTGACCTCAAAGAAGCGGAGCAAAATAAGGATCTGTTAAAAGAAATGAAGAACCAGAGATTTCAGGACAAGTTCATCGGGAAGTAGCTTCATCGTCTGGATAGCAACTTTTACTGCTATAATTTTTTTCACCCTATTTTGTACAGCCATTGCCAAGCAGCAAGTTTTTGGTTTCATACATCGGCAAGCCAATGACATTTGAGTATGAACCATTTATTGAGATAACAAAGCCGCCATTATCTTCCTGCAACCCATAAGCGCCAGCCCTACCCAGCCAGTTATTGGTGTTAATATATTCTTTTATCTCATCATCTGTGGCGTTTTTCATTCTAACATAGGTTAGAACTGTTTTTTGCCTTAGTTTTCCCTCAGGTGTAATCAGGGCGACTGATGAATATACCCGATGTTTTTTACCGCAAAGCAGCCTTACCATTTTAAATGCCTCTACTGCTGTTTCTGGCTTACCTAATATTCTCATACCTACACAGGCAATTGAATCTGCGGCGAGAACAAAAGCACCTTTAGCCTCAGGCAGCATTGCAACTTTTTCCGCCTTTTCCTTTGCCATTCTAGCGGAATATAAATTGGGCTTTTCTGCCTTTCTTGGGGTTTCGTCAATATCTGCGGGGATTATTTTTGCTGGCTTAAAACCCATGTTATTGAGCAACTCAATACGCCGTGGTGATGATGAAGCGAGGATTAACATCAAGATTATTTATGACGATGGGTTACCCTTCCCTTGGTGAGGTCATATGGGGTCATTTCAATGGTAACTTTGTCGCCAAGGAGAACCCTGATACGGTTCTTACGCATTTTCCCTGAAGTATGTGCAATAATAACATGCCCGTTATCAAGCTTCACACGGAACATGGCGTTTGGTAAAATTTCCATTACCACGCCTTCAAACTCAATTAATTCTTCTTTTGCCATTTATAATTATTATTTTTTTATGCGATATAATATGGCTTTATTAGCCTGCCCTGTAAAGAAAACAAGAAAAAATTTAATATACTAGAAACAAGGTTTTTCGCTATAATTCTTCTACTAACTACTCTGAACCGCTTTTTCCTTTTTAGAAGTGAGAGGTGATACATCGTTCATAAACTCTAACTTCTGATATTTATTACTCAATATCTTACTTCCCATTTCACTCTCTATCTCACCCTACAATATCACTTAGTTCCAGCCATCTGGTTTCCATTTCTTCAAGTTCTTTGCGGGCTTGTTTTATACGCTCTGTTTTGCTTATGAACTCTGCAGGGTTTTCATTGTAGCTTTCTGGGTTTGATAAAAACTCGGTCATATCTTTTATTTCCTGCTCAAGTTCTGCAATTTTTTCTGGCATGGTTTCATATTCAAACTTGTCTTTGTATGAAAGTTTTTTGGGCTTTAATTCTGGCGCATTGATCTCAACCACACCTCTCCTGCTAACAATATTTTCAGACTGTTTTGCTTTTAAAGCGTAAAATTTTTCCTTCTCCTTTGCCTCCATATAATCTGTATAGCCGCCAATATGCTGCTCGATTATGCCATTGCCTTCAAAGGCTAAAATGCGGGTTACTATCTGGTCTAAAAAATCTCTGTCATGACTTACCACCAATAATGTTCCTTTATAGTGATGCAGAATATCTTCTAGCATCTCAAGCGTTTCCATATCAAGGTCATTGGTTGGCTCATCCAATATCAAAAGCCCGCCTGGGTTTGCCAGAACTTTAGCCAGCATTAACCTGTTTTTCTGCCCGCCTGAAAGTGTGCCGACCTTGTTATTGGCATCTTTGGGGTCAAACATGAAGTTTTTTAAGTAACCGCAAACATGGCGTAATTTGCCACCAACATTAACAAATTCACCGCCTTTTGGCACTAAGGTTTCCCATAGAGTATTATCATTGTCTAAATCCTGTCGTTTCTGGTCAAAATATGAAACTTCAATGTTTTTAGCGAGCTTCACACTGCCGCTGTCAAGCTCCAAATCCTTTAACATCAGCTTAATAAAGCTGGTTTTACCGCTGCCATTTTTACCTAAAACCCCTATCCTGTCGCCTTTAGTTATTTTGTATTTAAAATCTTTCAGGATTAATTTTTCACTACCATCAGCAGTTTTAAAAACTTTATTCGCATTGTAAAATTCAACAACGTTCTTACTATCAAAATCTGCTTCATCACCGCCTTTGAACTCAATTTTTCTGACAGCTCTGTTATAACTTGAAAGGTCTGCTTTTAGTTTATCACGGGCTAATTTTACCTGCTCAACACGGCGCACATTTCTTTTTCTCCTCGCTTTCATACCTTTAGTTGCCCATTCCAGCTCTTCGGACACTATTTTTTTGCGGCGCTCTAATTCTCTGCGTTCCTGGTCTAGCAGGGTTTCACTCCATTCATCAAAATGTTTAAAACCTCGTGGGCAGATTTTTATGCTGCCTCGGTCAAGCCAGAAAACTTTTTCCGAAACATTCTCTAAAAAGCGCTTATCATGGCTAACTACAATAAAACTGCCATTATAATTACGCAAATAGCCCTCCAGCCATTCTATACCCTGCAAGTCAAGGTGGTTGGTTGGCTCATCAAGTACCAATATCTGCGGCTCTTCAACCAAAGCACGTGCCAGCCCTGCCCTGCGTAACTGCCCGCCAGATATAGCGCCAAGCTTGCTTTCCAGATCAAGCTCCAACGGATAAGCCATCATATCCACCAGATAGTTATTTTCCTCATTCTGCTTGTCTTTAGGCAATATGCTGAAGATAAATTCAAAAATGGTTTGGTTAGGATTGAATGGAAATTCCTGCTCTAAATAGCCAATTTTAATATCGGGGGCGGCAACTCTTCGCCCTGCATCAAGCTCTTTTGAGCCAGTTATCATGTTTATCAGGGTGGTCTTGCCTGCACCATTCTTGCCTATTAGGCATATCTTTTCGTCATCATGAATGTTTACATTCAAGTTTTCAAATAACGGCTTGTTACCAAAAGTAACTGTGCCATCAATTATGCTGAGCAATAAGTTAGCCATTATATTTTAAACGCATTTTTCTATACCTGCGCTTGAGTAGCGCAAGAGTTAAGCAAATGCAACGATAACTCTAAAAACTTATTTGCAAAAAACAAAAAAACCGTACAAGCATGGCACTTCATGATGATGATACCCCCATAAGATTAAGCCCCAATATAAAATGATGCTTGATAATCTTTAATTTAATATTTAGTTTCATTACGTTATTTATAATTGATTAAGATGAATATTTTACAGTTTTTTACAATAACCGAATGGCGTAAGCTTAAAGAACTGCGTAATAGCCCCCTTAAACTATGACATCAGTTAAAAGTGAAATATCTTCATAAAAATCATTTTTTATCAGCTTTTGTATTTTCGGTAATATACAGCTTGATTTTTAAGTTCTCATTTATAGCGAGTGGGGAAGTATATGCCGAAATGGCAACAAATTACTTTGTTAACGCAAAATCACAGGACTTTAGCGTAAAGTTTTTATCTTTAGATTCTGGCTACCTACCATTTTTTTTGAAGCTTGTTTCTGCTTTATTCGACTTTTTAAACTTACCAAATTATTTAATTCCTTATTTTCAAACTTGGTTTGCCATATTATTTATCAGCTTCTGCTGCTCAATATTTTGCCTAAACCTCTTTAAACCTCTGGTTGACAATGAAAGAACAAGATTTCTGATTGCTATAACAATTATAATGGTTTCACCATTTGAAACAACCATGTTTTTCAACTGCACCTATTACAGTATTTTTCCTCTAGCCTGCCTGATTTTGGCCTCACTTAGCAACACCGCAGAAAAGCCACATATCGCCATATACTTATTACCACTTTTATTTTTTGGTAAGCCCTATCATTTATGCCTTTTACCTCTTTTATTACTAGGGGCTGTTCTAGCTAAAAATTATAGATACAAAACAGTCTTTTTTATTTCGATTATAGTTTTACTTATTCAGATTTTACTCTTGATTAACAGTAAAAACTCAGGAGTTACAATAGACCCACAAACAGTATA
>DQGZ01000218.1:0-7352 GCA_003531345.1 Alphaproteobacteria bacterium
GAATATTTGCCTGAACATTTATTCGGTTGTGAAAAATTTGAATGTGTAACCTCTAGAAAAGAAAAGGGGCAAAGCAATATAGTGTTTCAGAAAATAATTGGAGTTAATAAAGAAGGCTTATGTGTTCATGAACAAACCACAGAGAACTCAGAAAAAATTATTTGTCAGTATGAAAAGGAGTCCAGAAAATTCCTTTCAATAAAAATGCAGGATGCAAAAACTGGCAAATTAGGCAATACCCCAGAAGACATTGAATATTCCGAAGCCCTGATAGGGGAGATATTCTATAATGAGTGTGAAGTTTTTGATAAGAGTGGCAAAAAACTCAATTTTTCAGAAGTCGAACAGCAAGAGCCAGAGCTTGACTTTAAAACCATAGCTAGAAAACTAAAAAAGGAAGAGCTTGATGAGGAGTTGCTTGAGTAAGGAATAGCTTACACGTTTAATTAGCTAACAGTACCTAACAATTAAAATTAGAAAGATGCAGAAAGGTTTTACACTTATAGAAATGTCCATAGTGCTGGTAATTGTTGGTTTGATAATCGGCGGTATACTTGCAGGGGAAGACATATTAGAGAACTCTAAGAGAATTTCTATAGTTTCACAATTACAGAAATATAAATCTGCCTATGAGTCTTTTAAGGAGAAATATTACTCTCCCCCGGGTGATATGTCTGATGCGGAAAGCGCTTGGGGTGCAAGTAAAACTAATAATGGTGATGGTGATGGCTTGATTACTTCCTCAGGTAGTGAAGACTATTTGGCTTGGCAACATCTAGCATTAGCGGGGTTTATTAATGGTTATTATTCTGGCGCACTAACTGCTATTACCAATGTTAATATTGGCGTTGATATTCCTGAAGCTCCATATACCAAAACTGGTTATAGGATGATAAGAGATGAGGCAAAAATTTTGTTTAAAACAAACTCAGTTCAATTTGGAAGATATCGTAGTGGCAGCGATATGGATAATGGTGCATTAACTCCTAAGCAGGCACTTAATATTGATGAGAAGATAGATGACAGGAACCCTTCAGAAGGCCAGCTAATAACTATTTCTGGCTATGATATACACCATACTAGATGCGTTATAGCTGGTGATGCAGGTGATGAAGATGATACTTATGCAGTTTCTATTAAAACGAGAGATTGTATTCTAATTTATTACCTAGACCAAACTCAGCAATAAAGTTTTCCTAACTTGTAAATGCTGGGTAGAGTAACAAATATACAAAACTTGCCTGCAGATTATGCAGGTTATAGATAATGCCATCACGAGATTATTTAAGTAAAATCTGAAACTTTTGCAAACTAAAGAGGGGGTGTAATTTGCTGCGTCAATAGGTATAATTGCAGACGCAATTAACTAGCACTATTTAGAAATGTCAAAATAGCCTTTTTTGTTACCTGTATCGGCATTTCTTCTATAGCAACTAGTTTCATATGGCATATATTTCTTATCTATTTCCGCTCTTATAAAATCCTTATTGCCTGTTTCTTTCTCTATAGCTTTGTTTATTTCCTTCCTTATTTCCTCACACTGCCGCACCTCTTCCGAAGTTAAACCATCTTGAGATAGTTTTTCAACAAAGTTGATAAATTTATCAAAAACTGATTTTTCAGGACACCCACCTCTATCAGTTACTTTAATTTCAATTCCAGCTTGAGCAATAATATTTTTTGGCACTTCTACAGCGTTATTTGTAGTAACATTAACTGGGTTTTTGTTAATTTCCTCTTTTGGCACTAAGGGTACTTCATTATCATTGTCTAGATTTACATTAGTACCACTTATAGACCTCTGCTCATTATGTGTCCAAGAATTTCTTAGATTTTTTTTTGGCTCTGCTGACAAAGTAAACGCAGCAGAAATCCCTTTTTTTCTATCCTCTTTTGATATTTCGTGATTTTCTACCTTAACATTTGGGTCGTTAGATCTTACATCCGTTGATTTAATTCCCTCAGTGCCAAGTACTTGGGATATTAACCATGCTCTACCTGGATTTAAATCATTTTTTTTGTCATACAATTCTTTAACAGCCGTCTTTGTCGTATCGTCAAGCTTTCCCTCTATTTTATAATCCGAAGGTAAAAGCCTTAGATTTTTTAAACCTTCTTGTATTAGTTTAATTTCACTCTCTGATTTTTCCTTCATCGCTTCTAACAATAAATTTTCCACACATCCCCACTTATTATTTGTTAAATAAACAGTTTAGCTCTTTGTTTTACCTAGTTGTAACATATAGTTATTAATTTTTCGTTAAAGCTAGAGTACCCCAATATAATAGACGCGTATTTATTATAAAAAAATATGCGCTTAATCTCAAATTTCTCTAATGGAAGGCTAGATATACTTGGTAAGTTATCTAATTATTTCAAGAGTGGATTTGTTGACCTTTTATGGCAGAGGGGATGGGATTCGAACCCACGATACGGTTTAACCCGTATAACAAGTTAGCAACCTGCCGCCTTCAGCCTCTCGGCCACCCCTCCACTGAGATTTGGAATTTTTTAGGCAATTTCTCCTGAAAGAGACCCAAAAAGCAACGGACAACCTATTAAATCGTTATAATAAATTTGCAACTAAAAAAGAAGCTATTGTTCGGCGTGGGGAGTTACTCAATATATTCCCCCATCATTCTTTTGAGTGAGACTTGAAAAATGATGGATTGCTTCGTCAGTTCCTTCCTCGCAATGACTGGTTTTACCAATGCCATAAAAAATAATTTGCAATCAACCTGTTTTTTAACACTTTATTAACTATTATTCTTTATACTACGTAAAAATAAACCCGAAAAACCAAAAGGTAATTTTATGAAAAAACTACGTCAAACCGCAATTCAACAACAATTTCAGCAGGTAGTTCACCCAGTGGATGCAATGTTGCAGGAGATAAAAAGAATAAAAGATAAAATAGCACAAGAGGTTAAAGGTGAAATTTCGCTTATTAATGCTGGAGGAGGGACTGCTAGATTGAATGCTTTTATTAGTGGCGGTGCATCAAGGATTGATACTATGACTTTGAGTGAGTTTATGTCTGCGGCTGAGGCATTGGGTGATCAATATAAACTTAAAGGCACTGAAGTAGGTCAGGCAGAACATACTTATAAAAATACGTTTACAGCTCAACAGCTTAGGGACATAAAAATGGATAGTGATATTTTTGAGGCTAAAAACCCTCTTAATCCTGAGGGGGAGTTAAAAAAAAATTATACTGTTGCGATTAAACCTAAAGGAAATGAATCTACTAAACCGAAGAAAAACCCAGTTGATGTGTATTTGAAAACATTTGTTGGTAGAGAAAACCTAGAATCTCAATTGTATTTTGATCTTCTTATGAATACTGAAGCAACTCTAGAAAGTTTTATAGACACAAAAGGGGTTGCTGATGCTTTTTACAATAAGGGGTATTATACCCCTCAACAAATAAAAGCTGCACTAGATGATAAAACACTAAGAGTTGATGATATAAAAGAGGAATATAAAAAGACTAAAACTATTTATTTCAAAACTGTAGAGCAGATAGTAAACTTGATGAAGGGAGCGGAAGGTGCAACTACCCTAGAGCAAGCTTTTGATGTTGCAATTGATAGATTTGTTGCTAATGAAAATGATACTAAGGAAGAGCTAAAAAAGCATCACTATTTTAAGAGTGATTTATTAGAGACACTAAGGGGTAAAAATGTTACGACCATAGATGAACTAAAAAAATATGTAGTTGGTCTAGACCTAACAACTACTGGTAATACTACTTATGCTGATGTGAGTATTAATAACGCTGATAGGAGAGAAAAGGCGGTGCTAGATATGGTGAAGAGAACTAATGGTGTCACGCCTGATAAAACAGCTCTTGAAAGGCGAGCAGATACAGACGCTGGTAATAGCGGCAATAAAAAATCTAATACTACCCCCCCAAGAAATTTAGTGGCGGAGTTGAAAAAATTTATTGATGAAGGATTAAAAACTTTTTCTGTACCAGACCCTGGTGTTCCGCCAATTGCAGGTAAGTCTAGAAATACCCTTGGTTATATAGTTTCATCTGTACCAAGCGCTACTTCGCCGATTGCAAATGCGGCTAAGTCATTCCTTGCGAAAGTTGTTAATGAGGGTGGGTTTGGCATTAGCAATGCAAATGTTGATAATGTTGTTGATAAAATAAAAGGAATAAACCCAGCTAGTTTAAGTGATGAGCAAAAAGCACTGCTAGACCAGGTAAACTGGATGCGTGATAACTACGCTGAGACAAAAGGCAGATATTCAGGTTATAATTCTGGCGGTCAATTAGCAACAAACCTTGCAGGCTACCAAACACTCACAGGAGCAGATGCCCAGCAAGCACTGGAAAAATACCTGAAATCTGGCGAGTTGCTGAAAAAATACCTGCCAGAAAGTGTTTTAAAGCATGATAAGGCAGAAAAAATTATAAAGATTGAGCATACAGTTGATGAGACAACTGCAAGAGCGGAGATAGAAAGAGACATTCAAATGTTCAAACTTAAATTAACCGCGCTGATACCTGCCTCAAGTGTTGCAGCAGGTAATGTCAGTATGTTAGCAACAGACATAGTTTCACAGCTGGGAACATTAGGCTATATAGCCACTACAGGGGGGGTAACAACAGTTCTGCCAGTTGATAAAATAGCTGAAAAGTTAAGTGTAGCATCTGATAATAATAAAATCACTAACCCTGAAACGGCAAAAGTTGTTGCACAGTTTATTCATGAATATGCAAATAAGGCGATGAGCGCAAATGCCTCTCCAACTACTAATACTGATTTCACCTTAAACAATCTTAATGATAGAATTAATAAATTTCAAACAGCTATAAGTAACCCGCAAATTTATAATGTTTATGGTGAAGAAAATCCAAATAAAAAACCAGCAATTGACGCAAGTTATTCTATGGTAAACGGAGTTGTAATTATCACAAATAAAATTGACAGACCAATTACCATACCAACAACAGTAAAACCTGATGCTGTAAATAAACAGGTAGCAGTGGTAAATGGAATTTTTGATGCAATTACGAGAAACATACCAGATAAAGCGCCTGGCGCAACTGACGGCTCCCCTCTTCAACCAAAAGATGTAGCAAGCAGACTGAGAAGCAGCTTACTTACCGCTGGGGTTTTAAAACAGGATGCTCAAGGAAGTATAACAATAACAGGTGCTGGTTTATCAGCAGATGTGCAGGCAAAAGCTATAGCAGAAGCGGTAAAAGTTGTATATCCCGCAGTTGGAGAATTAAATCAGGTGAGCCAGTTAACATTGGCAAATATGCTGAAAGAACTGGCTGATACCGCAAATAAAAGTGACGAGGCAAAAGCAAATGTTGATCTCTACAAGCTAGAAGCGCACACTAATAAAAACGCTGATGGCACAGTTAAGCAAGGTGATGTTTCAGTCGAAGGAATGATAAATGACTACAAGGCGGTGTTTGCAAACCCTAATAACTATAAAATAGACACCAAAGAAACCAACCAAGGCCATAATGCTGAAGCGTTGAGAAAAATAGCTAGCCTTTTTGAAGCAAAAATTCAATTGGTAAATACAAAGCCTGCCGCAGTATATGAGGCAGCTTACACTCCATTATCACAAGGTGAAATATCAGAAGTTATTAATTTTGCCTTAGGAAGAGGTGAAGGAGATAATATTACTGAAGCAGCAAAAAATGCCTTAAAAAACTTGAAGTTGACAAGTGCTGATAAAAAGCTGTTAGAGGATATTCTTCAAGATGTAAAATCAGGAGAAATAAATAACGGCCTAAATGGAACTATGGAGCATAAAATCAATCGTAGGGTTAATGCAGTTGCAACCTTACAGGAAACCGCTAGTAAAGACGGCGTGGATGTGAAAGGGGCAAAGGCGTATAAACAAGCCTTAAATACCCTTGGTAAGCAAGTTGCTGGTGAGACTGATCCATTAAAAGAAATTGTTGATGCCCTAATGAAGCAGGATATAACAGTTAAGGGAAATGATGCGGCAAGGGTGAATCCTATTCTGGAAAAAGCTAAAGCCGCCACTAAAGAAAAGATTGGTTTGCAGTAGCTTTTTATTTTTCGTTACTTGGTTTTGTCATTGCGCGGGCTTAAAAGCCCGCGGCAATCTACCCGCACAATACAATTACTCCTTGGAATATTCCCCCTCATTCTTTTGAGTGAGCCATCCTGCAAAAAATGCTTGCTCTTAGCACGTTTCTGGTATAGAAGCCGCACACTTCTCACACAAACCAGCTTTATTATTAATGGGTTTTTCAGTGTCTGGAATTATTTCAGAAAATGGGTTTGTGGCGGTTTAACTGGAAAATTTATAAAAACAGGACCTTATTTTTATGTCTACTCTACCTTCTTTTACTATCCGTGACCTTATGGATGTTGGCGCTCACTTCGGGCATCGTACAATGCGTTGGAACGCTAAAATGCAGCCATATATCTACGGCACTGCAAACAATGTTCACATAATTGACCTGCAAAAAACTGCGCCAATGCTTCACGCTGCAATGAAAGTTGCACAGGAAACAGCTTCAAAAAATGGTCGTATATTATTCGTTGCAACTAAGCGTCAGGCTTCTCAAATAATTGCTGAAGCGGCTGAAAGGTGTGGGCAATATTACGTTAACCACCGCTGGATGGGCGGCACATTAACAAACTGGGAAACAGTTTCAAAGTCCATTAAAACGTTGAACACAATGGAAGCAAAACTAGCCGACCCTGAAATCAGCCTTAGCAAGAAGGAGCGTTTGACCATACAAAGGAAAATTGATAAGTTAACTCAGGCATTAGGCGGTATCCGCAAAATGGGCGGCAAGCCAGACCTAGTTTTCGTTATAGATACTAACCGTGAAAAAATTGCTATACTTGAGGCTAAAAAGCTCAATGTTCCAGTTGTTGCAATCGTTGACACTAACTGTAACCCTGACAATATTGATCACATAGTTCCAGGTAATGATGACTCAATAAAATCAATCCGACTATTCTCAAACCTTATGGCTGATGCTGTTATTGCGGGTATTTCCAAGTCAGTTGGTAACCGTGGTAAGGTACAGGCTCAGGATAAAGGTGACGAGGAAGAAGAGGTGGTAGTTTCTAAAAAACCAAATAATAACAAGCCTGCTAAAAAAGAAGTTAAAGTAGAAACTAAAAATTCTAAAATAACTACTGAGGCTAAGTCTGAGGCGCAGCCTCAAGCTAAAAAAGCTACTCCTAAAAAAGAAGAAGCCAAGGCAGAGCCAAAAAAGGCAGAAGCTAAAAAAGCCCCGCTTAAGAAGAAGTAGTCTTATAAGGTGTTAGGTTTTAGGTTATAGGTTTTAGATAACTTAAACTCTGAAATTCTAACACCTAACACCTAACACC
>DQGZ01000218.1:7649-8514 GCA_003531345.1 Alphaproteobacteria bacterium
CTAACACCTAACTATTATGACAAACATAACATCAACTCTAGTAAAAGACCTTCGTGAAGCATCAGGTGCTGGCATGATGGACTGTAAAAAAGCATTGGAAGAAACCAAAGGTGACCTTGAAGCTGCGAAAGACTGGTTGCGCTCAAAGGGGCTTGCTAAAGCTGCCAAGAAGGCTGGCAGGGTAGCAGCAGAAGGCTTGGTTGCCGTTGTTAATAATGGCGATAAAGCCGCTATTATTGAGCTGAACTCCGAAACGGATTTCGTTGCTAAAAACGAAGAATTCAGAAACTTGGTTCGTAATGCTGCACAAGCAGCACTTACAACTGATGGTTCAGTTGAAGCTGTAAAAGCTGCAAAAACTACAGAAGGTAAAACAGTTGAGCAATCAATCACTGACGCAATTGCAAAAATTGGTGAGAATATGTCTCTTCGCCGTTCACAGGTGGTTAATGCAAATGGCGGAAAAATATATCACTACATCCATTCTGCACAGGCGGAAGGTTTAGGTAAAATAGGTGTTCTGGTTGTTCTAAAAGGTGGCAATGAGGAGCTTGGTAAACAAGTTGCAATGCACATTGCAGCAAATAAGCCTGAATCACTCAATACTACTGACCTGCCAGCTGAATCAGTTGAGCGTGAAAAAAATATTTTCCGTGAACAGGCGAAGGAGTCAGGTAAGCCTGATAATGTTATTGAAAAAATGATTGAAGGGCGTATCCGCAAATTCTTTGAGCAGGTAGTTCTGGTAGAGCAGGCATTCGTTATGAACCCAGATAAGAAAGTTAAGGAAGTTGTAAGTGAAGCTGGTGCTGAAATTCTTGCATTTACACAATTTACCTTAGGTGAAGGCATTCAGAAAGAGGAA
>DQGZ01000053.1 GCA_003531345.1 Alphaproteobacteria bacterium
TATCTGTTTGGAATTATTTTTGGGTATATTCTCTGCAATTACCTGAACAACAACCATTCTACAAAAAAAATAAATGAAAAGGCAATAGAAAATCTGCCACTATGGGTAATACTTTCAATAATTTTGGGCGGGCGCATTGGTTATGTATTATTTTATAATTTTGAATATTACCTCAACAACCCTGCGGAGATATTACAGGTATGGCAAGGGGGTATGGCGTTTCATGGCGGGGTTATTGGTGTTATTATTGGTATATTCGTCTTTTCCAAGATGTACCGTGAAAAATTTTTACAGGTAACAGACCTCATTGCGGTAGTATGCCCAATCGGGCTATTTTTAGGAAGATGCGCCAATTTTATAAACATGGAGCTGGTAGGCAGGAAATGCGAATATTATCAATGGTGCGTAATTTACCCCAATGAAAATTTTGCCAGATACCCAAGCCAGATATTTGAAGCAGCGACAGAAGGCGTATTATTATTATTGATAATGCTTGTGCTGGCAATAAAGTTTAAGATACTCAACCGAACTGGATATGCCTCAGCAATTTTTCTGATGTTATATGCTGTATTCAGGTTTGCCTGTGAATTCTTCAGAGAACCAGATGTACAGCTAGGCTTCATAATTGAAGAAATAACCATGGGGCAAGTACTTTCAGTATTTATGTTCACTATAGGGCTGGCGGTTTATTTTGTCAGCGCCAAACTTCTTAAACAGAATAAAATTTAGAGTAATAAGGATAATAAAATATGAATATTTTTGAAATAATAAATTCACAAATAAAGGAAATATGCAGAATGCAGTTTTCACTGGACAATAACCCCGCACTTGAAAATGTTGTCTGTGAGCCACCAAAAGATGACTCTCATGGTGATATTGCTTCAAATGCAGCAATGGTTCTGGCGAAAGCAGTTGGTAAAAAACCCATGGAAATAGCAGAGATAATTAAAGGTGCGTTGATGAAATCGTCATTGCGAGGAGGTAAAGCTGACGAAGCAGCTACTTTCACCAAAATTGAAATTGCTGGTGCTGGCTTTATAAACATTTCACTGGATAGAAGTTTTTATATCAAGGTTCTGGACTTTGCTTTTTATAACTCTGGTAATTTCGGAAAAAGCAACCTTGGCAAAGGGCAGAAGATTAATATTGAATATGTTTCGGCCAACCCTACTGGTCCTATGCACATCGGCCATGCACGTAATAGCTGCATTGGCGATGCCCTTGCCAACCTGCTTCAATTTGCAGATTATGATGTTACCAAGGAATATTACATAAATGACGCTGGCACACAAATTGAGGTTCTGGCGAAGTCTGCCTTCCTGCGTTATAAAGAGGCATTAGGCATTGATATAGGCACCATACCAGAGGGGCTTTACCCAGGTGAATATCTGGCGGATATTGGCAAGGCATTTGCAAAGATACATGGTGATAAATTTAAAAATGATGAGCAATACCCACAAGAGATAAAAGACTTCACCATAAGCTCAAACATGGAGATGATAAAGGAAGACCTCGCACTTCTGGGGGTTCACCATGATGTTTTCACTTCCGAAAAATCCCTACATGAAAAAGGGTTGATTCAAAACTGTATTAACTTCCTTCAGGAAAAAGGGTTACTTTATCGCGGTATACTGGAAGCACCAAAAGGTAAAGCACCAGAAGACTGGGAAGAGCGTGAGCAGTTATTGTTCAAGTCAAAAGAATTCGGTGACGACACCGACAGACCCCTGCAAAAATCAGATGGAAGCTATACTTATTTCACTGGCGATATTGCCTACCACTACGACAAATATATTCGTGGCTTTAACAAAATGGCAATAGTTCTGGGGGCGGATCATGGTGGCTATGTAAAACGCCTTAAAGCTGTTGTAAAAGCGCTTTCAAATAATAACGCCTCTATTGAGGTTCTGGTTTCACAATTGGTAAAACTGGTTGAAGACGGCGTAGAAGTTAAAATGTCAAAACGCTCTGGAAAATTCATCACGCTGCGGGAGGTAATAGATACTGTTGGTAAAGATGTGCTGCGCTTTATAATGTTAACCAGAAAAGCTGACCAAACAATTGACTTTGACCTAAAAAAAGCACTGGAAAGCAGCAAAGATAACCCAGTGTTCTATGTGCAATATGCCCACGCCAGAATATGCAACGCTATAAAGGCTGCAAAAGAAAAGGAAAATATAACCCTGCCAGAAAATCCTGATTTCAATATGCTAAACCACAGGCAGGAGTTAAAACTTATCAGAAAAATATGTGAATTTCCAAGGATAGTTGAATCTTCCGCGAGACATTTTGAACCACACAGAATAACTTTCTACCTTTATGATCTTGCATCGGAATTCCATTCACTTTGGAATTTAGGCAGGGAGGAAGGAGTAAGATTTATTGATAGCCAAAATATAGAATTATCACAAAGCAGGCTTTCATTATTAAGCATTACAAAAAATGTAATCGCACTTGGGCTAAAAATTCTAGGGGTTGAACCTGTAGAAAAAATGTAGTAATCAACAAAGAATAAGAGAATATAAAAATTAAGTCTGGATAAATAATTTCAACCATTCTTAAACTCTAATATTCTTAAACTTCAATATTCTAACAGATGAAACGACAAGAAAGCCTACAGTCACAAAGCCTTATACTGCCAGTTTTTGCAGCGGTATCGGTTGTTATATTCATTGCGCTTTGCTGGTATGCCTATAATAATTTTATCGCTGGCACGAAAAGTGGAAGTGCGGTCTACATTAAAGCTGATAACTCACCTTTTAAAGTTAAGCCTTCCGAACCAGGCGGAATGAAAATAGCTCACAAAGATAAGCAGATATTTAATACCATAACTGGTGAAAATGAAGACCTTAAAACAGGCATTAAAGTAATCAATGAGGAAAGCCCCATCTCCAAGGAGAAAATTATTTCACAGGCAACTTCAAACAATTCAAAAAGCATCATTGACGAAACTGGCAAAGAAGCGGAGATATTACTGAAAAACGCAAAAACAAAAGAGTTGCACCCTAAAGATGCCTCCGAAGGCGATATTATACTGGCACAGAAAAATGGTGATATTGAAAAATTAAAAGAAATGAAACCACTGGGAAAAGCTTCTGAGAAAAGCACTGCTAAAGAAAAACCAGTTGTAGAAACAAGCAAAAATGAAAGCGGTGAAAACAAAACAAAAATAGTTTTCAGCACCCCGAAATCAGCTGTTAAACCTGCGGCAAGCACTGGGGCATCTGGCGCATTCTATGTGCAGATAGGGGCTTATGCCTCCAACACAGAAGCGCAAAACGCATGGACAACACATGTAAAAAAACTTGGCACACTGGTTTCAGGTTCAACAAAAAGGATAACAACCGCAGTAGTAAATGGAAAAACCTTCTACAGGCTTTCTTTTGGCGCATTCAAAAGCAGGGCGGAAGCAACTGCAAAATGCGCTCAGCTTAAAGCAAAAAATGTAAGCTGCCTCGTTCAGAATTAATTATACTCGTTATGAAAAAAATATTATTAATAATTGCATTATGGTTATTTGCAGCGCCAGTTTTCGCAGCTGATGAGTTTAGTGTTACCAGCAAAACATTTCAGCATGGCAAAACTCTACCTAAAAAAATGGAATATAATGGGTTTGGCTGCAATGGCGGTAATATTTCTCCGCAAATAGGCTGGAAAAATGCCCCTGAAGGTACGAAATCATTCGCTATCACCATACATGACCCCGATGCGCCAACTACTTCAGGCTGGTGGCACTGGCTGGTTTATAATATACCTGCTGGCGAGGATTCAATTGAAGAAGGCGCAAGCCAAACAGGCAAGAATAATTTGCCGCAAGGTGCGCTGGAAGCCTTTACTGACTATGGCACTACAGGCTTTGGCGGCGCCTGCCCACCTGCGGGGCATATTGAGCATAGATATAACCTGACAGTTTATGCCCTGAGGGTTGAAAAACTGGAGCTTGACCCCAAAACCACAACTGGCGCAAAACTTACCTACATGCTTAATGCAAACTCCCTTGCCAAGACTGAAATTCAGGGGCTTTACAAAAGATAAGTCTAGCTCTACACCCCTGCCCCACAGCACAAATAATACCCTAACCCGCTTGCCGCCCATAGTTTTCTGGCACTCTGGCAGCATAAATTTGCCTTTTTATTAAGTTTTTCGTTGTCCGTTCTAAGTTTTTCGCTATGAAGGCTGTATATACTAGTAACTAAATCAAAACTGGAAATGGACAAAAAGCCAATTTTAAACGAAGACATCACCAAACTACTTGAGAAGTCACGCATACTCTCTGAGGCATTGCCGTATATGAAGAAATTCAACGGCGAAACCTTTGTTATCAAATTTGGTGGCGCTGCAATGGGTGATGAAGAGCTGGCAAAGAACTTCGCACGGGACGTGGTGTTGCTTAAACAGGTTGGCATCAACCCGATAGTTGTTCATGGCGGTGGCCCGCAGATAGGTCAAATGCTTGAAAGGCTTAAAATAAAGTCAGAATTTGTTGATGGCTTACGAGTAACTGACAAGGAAACCGTTGAGATAGTTGAGATGGTGCTTTGTGGCAGAATAAATAAATGGATAGTGCAGAACATAATTGAAGCTGGTGGAACTGCTATCGGTCTAAGCGGTAAAGACGCAGGGCTTATTAAGGCAAAGCGTATCAGAAAAACTAAAAAAGACCCTGACTCTAACATTGAAAAAATATTAGACCTTGGCTTTGTAGGCGAACCTACTTACATAAACCCTGATATTTTTGTAGCTCTTGAGGAAACTGACATCATACCTGTTATTGCACCAATTGGCGTAGGTGAAGACGGCGAAACCTATAATATCAACGCTGACACTGCCGCTGGTGCAATAGCTGCCTCCTTGGTTGCACAAAAACTTATAATGCTTACAGATGTTGCAGGCGTTCTTGATAAGGACAAAAAACTGATAAGCAAAATTAACCAGCCTAAAGTTAAAAAAATGATAGCAGATGGCACTATCAGCGGCGGAATGATACCTAAGGCTGAAACCTGTATGAAAGCGCTCAATAGCAATGTTGAGGCAGCGCATATATTAAATGGCAAAATTCCGCATGTATTGTTACTGGAGATATTCACGGAGCATGGCAGCGGAACAATGATGGTGTAGATATAGGCTGCTGGAGATTGGGCGCTATAAATTTTTAAGCTTTTACACCATATATATCAATTGGTTAATAAAATAGTTAAAATTTAATATAATTCTTAATCATTTATTAACCAAAAGGTAGTATTATAAGTTTACAATTCAGATTTAATTATGCCAACACCAGAGCAAAAACAAACATATGAAAGCATCATGAAATATTTTGATGTTGCTGAAAATGTTGTTAATGTTGTTGAGGAACTGGGGGAAGATGCTGCACCCTTCGTTCCATTTGTTGATGGCTTATTATTAAAGATAGAAGAAAATGCTGAGATAATTGCCGAAAACTTTATTAAGTACACAAAAAGCGGCAATGTGCTTTCTGGCGTTGAAAAACTAAAGATAGAAAAAGCACAGAAAAATATAAATGATGCAATTGCAGAATTTATGAAGTTAGAAAAACTATAACCTAAGGGGGATAAAATGCCAGATTTTGGAAATTTGACTGGAGAAAATTATAAAGCAGCAAGTGAAATTGCAAGGGCTGCGAAAGGATTTAGAGGAGTTCAAGAAGCGCTTCGTGGACAATTATACGATGCTGCACATGAACGTGGCGAAGTTGCTGGCAGAAGTGTTGTTTAACTTGCCATTTTCTTTATTATATCCAGAACTTTTTTGCGAGTATCAATATCTTTTATCTTATAATATTCACGCAGCAACGCTATAGATTCCTTTGATGTCATGATATCTGGCTTTAACGAATTTTTTTGTTCACTTTCTGCGAGCCTAAGTTTTTTAGTTTTCTTTCCTTCTTCAATACCTTTAAAAAACTCCTCTACCTCTACACCTAAAATTTTTGCAAAGTCAAAAAGCCTGTCTGCACTTATGCGGTTAATGCCCTTCTCATATTTCTGCACCTGCTGAAAACTAACACCAGTTTTTTCTGCAAGCTCAGTTTGGCTAACGCCTAGAGCCATTCGCAAAGTGCGAAGCTTTCCGCCTATTATTTCACTTCTTATCGCCAAATTTTACCTACGTTCTTATTTTAAATTTTGTTTTAATAAAGTCACACCGTAACAAAATAGAACAGTTTTTTAATATATTTTTTTTACAAATACAACAAGGATTATGATACGATAATCATTTTTTTAGTACATATTCAGTACAGAATATTTAACTACATAGTAAACTGCTCACCAAGATATACTTGCTTCACTATTTTTGAATTCACTATTTTTTCTGGCTCCCCTTCTTCCAGAACTTGTCCGTCATGTATTATATATGCCCTGTCAACAATTCCAAGGGTTTCACGAACATTGTGGTCAGTTATCAGAACGCCTATTCCCCTGTCTTTTAATTTTGCAATAAGGTTACGAACCTCTGCCACTGCTATGGGGTCAATACCTGCAAGTGGTTCATCCAGCAACATAAACATTGGGTTTGAAGCTAAGGCACGGGCAATTTCAACCCTACGGCGCTCACCACCTGAAAGAGAAACAGCAGAAACATGGCGCAGATGCGTAACAGAGAATTCCGATAAAAGCTCCTCAAGCCTGTTCTGGCGGTTTATTGCTAAAGGCTCCGTTATTTCCAGTATCGACATTATGTTCTGCTCCACCGTAAGCCCACGGAATATTGAAGTCTCCTGCGGTAGATAGCCCAAGCCCATTCTCGCTCGGCGATACATCGGAAGATAGGTGATGTCTGAATTATAAAGTGATATTGTTCCGTAATCAGGCTTTATCAAACCCATTACCATGTAGAAGGTGGTGGTTTTGCCTGCGCCGTTTGGCCCTAGCAGCCCAATTGCTTCACCAGGTTTAAGTGAAAAACTAATATCTTTCACTGCCGCCTTATTACCATAGGTTTTGCCGAGGTTTCTAACCTCAAGCCCTATATTATCAGTGTTTACTCTTTTTTTTATGGGTCTTTTGGTCATTTTTAGCTGATTAAATTTTTTGTGCTTCTGTATGAACAGATTATCCTGATTATTCTGACAGGACAAGTATTAGGATTATAAACTATCATAAAGTTATACACAGAATAGAATTTAAATGGTTTTTTTGTCAAATACGACCTTTTATGCCCTATCTCAGGAAAATTAGACAACAACTCAAATGCAAATACCAACTTTTTATCTACTTTAAAAGCCGCTTCGGGGTTGGAATTTGCAATATAACTAAAAATCTCTTTCCTGTCAGCCTGAGCCAGCTTAGTTAAAAAATATTTCTCAGACATCAGACATATTGCTTTTTTAATTCCTGAATTTCTTTATTGGCATCAATATCAGAAATTAATTCGTTATTATCAGATTGCTCTGCACCCAGATCAATTTTCTCTCTAATTTCTTCGATTAGATTTCTTTGAATCTCTTCCCTGTATTGCAGCGCTTCCAACGCCTCCCTGACAATTATTGATTTATCATCATAAATTCCAGAATTTATCATATTATTTATAATCCTTTCGGCTTCGCCTGTAATTTCCACTAACATATTAGAATTCTTTGATTAAACCTTGACAGCTATTATATACTATTACAAATAACAATTCAAAAAAAGTTTTATACAATGCCGAAAATCACTCTACCAGACGGAAGTATCAGAAGTTTTGATGCACCAGTTACAGCGCTGCAAGTTGCTGAAAATATATCTTTGGGCTTGGCTAAAGCCGCCGTTGCTGCAAAGATAAATGGAGTTCAGAAAGATATTTACACTTTAATTACAGATGACGCAAAGCTGGAAATACTAACCCTGAAAAATGAAGAAGGGCTTGATGTAATGCGCCACACGCTGACCGCACAGGTGCTGGCAAAAGCACTGAAGGAATTATATAAAGGCACTTTGCTTGCCATTGGCCCTACTGTTGAAAACGGCTTTTATTATGATGTTTTGAGTGAGCATAAAATTTCGGTTGATGACTTCCCGAAAATTGAAGCGAAAATGCAGGATATATTAGCAACAAAAGCTACAGTAAAAAGACATATGCTTGATAAACAGGCTGCTATTGAGCTGTTTAAGAATAAAGGTGAGAAATATAAAGTTGATATTATTGAGAACGCAAAGGAAGACGACACAACTGAAAAAGGCAAAATTTCCGTTTACTGGCAAAATGAAGATAAGTTCGTTGACCTTTGCCGTGGCCCGCATTTGCAAAGCTTAGAGCAGATACCTGCGAACGCATTCAAGCTTACAAAAGTTTCTGGCGCTTATTGGCGTGGTGATGCCAATAATGAGCAGTTGCAGCGTATTTACGGCGTTGCCTTTGCTGACAAGAAAAAGCTTGATGCCTACCTGTTAATGATTGAAGAAGCGGAGAAACGTGACCACAGAAAAATAGGCAAAGAACTTGGGCTATTCCACTTGCAGGAAGAGGCTGTTGGGCAGGTTTTCTGGCACCAGAAAGGCTGGACATTATATAAAACACTGGAAAATTATATCCGCGATAAAATAACCGCACAAAACTATATTGAAGTTAAAACCCCAATATTAGTAGACAGGAAATTATGGGAGCAATCTGGCCACTGGAGTAAATTCGGGCAGAACATGTTCGTAGTTCCAGCTGCTGAAGAAAATGACTCAACACTTGCAGTAAAGCCAATGAACTGCCCTTGCCATGTTCAAATATTCAAACAAAGTACAGTAAGCTACCGCGAACTACCAATAAGAATGGCGGAATATTTGAAC
>DQGZ01000162.1:0-641 GCA_003531345.1 Alphaproteobacteria bacterium
AGAACCCTGTGGTTTCAGAGGTGGATATTGACGGTAATGACAAAATATCAAAAGAAAAACTTCTCTCAGAGCTTAAAGTATCACCTAGGGCTATTTTCAAAGAAAGCGATCTTCAGGCAGACACAACAAGGCTACTGACCCTTTACCAAAGAAGCGGGAGGTTCAATGTAAGTGTTAAGTCTAATGTTGAAGAGCTTGATAACAACAGGGTTAAAGTAACTTACATAATAAATGAAGGTGAAAGGGCAGAAATATCGCAGATAACTTTTATCAATAATCGTGCTTTTGACGAAGCTGAGCTGGAAAATGAAATAAGCACCAAAGAAAGCAGGTGGTGGAGATTTTTTTCAGGAAATGACAATTATGACCCTGACAGGATAGAATATGACAAAGAGCTTTTAAGGAAATATTACTCTAACAGAGGGTTTGCTGATTTTGAGGTGCTGTCTTCAAATGCAGAGTTCAATCCAGTTACAAAGTCATTTAATATTATTTTTGCCTTGAAAGAAGGTATAAAATACAGCTTTGGAAAAATTGACATAAAAAATAACATTAAAGATGTCAATAATGAATCTCTTAAAGAAGTTATAATGTCTAAAGGTGGTAAAGAATTTAACTCTCAGAGGATTGATGATACAATT
>DQGZ01000162.1:962-3002 GCA_003531345.1 Alphaproteobacteria bacterium
ATAAAGAAGAGCGTACTGTTGATATTGAATATAACATAGCTGAAGGTCCAAGGGTTTATGTGAATAATATCAATATCACTGGTAACTCAAGAACAACAGATGAGGTTATACGCAGAGAGTTCAGGCTTGCTGAGGGTGACCCCTATAACTCTTCTAAAATTAAGCGATCAAAACAAAGGGTTGAGGCTTTGGGATATTTCAGTAAGGTTGATATAAAGAATGAACAGACTGACTTTCCTGACAGGGCTGATCTTGCAGTGAATGTTGAGGAGCAATCAACAGGTGAATTGACCTTTGGTGCAGGTTTTTCAACACAGGATGGCGTACTGGGTGATGTCAGTATAGTTGAAAGGAATTTACTGGGTAGAGGTCAATATGCTAAACTTAACTTTACTGCCGCATCAGCAAGAAAGGAAATAGATTTTTCATTTACTGAGCCATATTTTTTAGGAAGGAACCTGAATGCTGGGTTTGATATATTCCATACGATTCTTACGGGAGATAATTACAGTAACAATCTCACTTTTGACAGTTCATCAACTGGGTTTACCTTACGTGCTGGCTACCCTTTAACAGAATATGTTAACCATACTTTCAGGTACACCCTGAGAAATGATGAAATATCAAATGCACAAGCGGGATCATCGCTTTTTGTTACACAGCAGCTTGGGAAAAGGATGACCTCCAGCGTTGGGCAATCATTGATATATAACACATTAGACAACCAGTTCTTCCCAAAAACTGGTACGATAGCAAGTATCAGCCAAGATTTAGCTGGGCTGGGTGGGGATGTTGATTATCTAAGGCATGAAGCAAAGCTTTCATGGTTTACTCCACTTGATGAGTATGAGCAGGAATGGATTTTCCGCGTTACAGGAAAAGCTGGAAATATAACTGGCATGAATAGTGACAATGTGAGGATCAATGACAGGTTCTTCATCGGTGGAAATATTATCAGGGGCTTTGAGAACCAAGGTTTAGGTCCAAGAGATAAAGCTACAACAGATCCATTAGGTGGAAATAATTATTATGCTGGCACAACGGAAGTTATGTTCCCGCTTGGTCTGCCGAATGAACTTCAGGTTAAAGGCGCTGTATTTGCTGATGTTGGTTCTTTATTTGATACAGACGATAATGATCCAGCGCTGCAAATTCAAGATGATACATCTCCTAGGGCATCTGGTGGTTTTGGTATATTTTGGCGCTCTCCAGTTGGTCCTATCAGAATTGATGTGGCAAAACCAATCTTAAGTGAAAGTTATGATAAAGAAGAGTTGATAAGGTTTAATTTTGGTACAAGGTTCTAATAATTAGCTGACAGTGCTCATGTTCCGTTTTAAATTTATATTATTGATACTCTTTGCTTTTTCAGCTCAAGCTTTTTCAGCGGAGAAAGTTTCTGATGTTGTACAGGAAAGTCCTTTTTATCTTGATAGTTTTGCCATTATTGACATCCAAAAAATACTGGATGAATCAAAGGCTTCAAAATCGGCTAGGGAGCAAGTTTCAACCTTAAAGCAGAAATATATAAATGAAACGAACGCCGAAGGAAAAAGACTTTTGGCTCTTGAAAATCAGATAAAAAGTCAACAAAAAGCACTATCACCAGAAGCATTTGCAAAAAAAGTAAAAGATTTTCAGAATAGTGTTAATCAAAGCCAGATTAATTTAATGAAAAAAAAGAAGGTGCTACAAGCGGCTTATGCAAAATCATTAGGTTTGATTCGTGATACAGTTATTAAAATTGTAACTGAACTTGCAGCTGAGCGGAATATTGATCTGGTTTTAGTTAAAGGAACTATTTTATATGGTAAGAAGGAAGTAGAAATTACAGATGAGGTGCTTAACCGCCTTAACAAACGCCTTTCAAAAGTAACCATCTCTATCCAGAAAAACTAGGTTATTGGGGCTTATATAATAGGTACAGAAATACTAGATCACCCAATTAATTTCATAGCACTCCTGAGAGGCGGCTAAGGAAGCTAGCTTTGCAATAAGTCCCTGAACTGGGCAATTTAACTCCCCTGCGGACTTTTCTTC
>DQGZ01000076.1:0-3655 GCA_003531345.1 Alphaproteobacteria bacterium
CTACTATTGATACTGAAAAAGATATTGAAAAAGAAAAAATAGAAAAACTTGCTTTTGCAGAAGAAAGGGTGAAAAGTTTTGTTGAAGGAAAAGAAATTAAAAAAGTTATTTATGTTCCAAACAAAATTCTTAACATTGTTGCTGCTTAGTTTTGCAGTTGTTTCGTGTGGGTTCACACCGCTTTACAAGCGCCCTGAAGGTAAAAAAAGTGCATGTAACAATTTTACGGTACAGATTAATGATATTGATTCTGCTAACCAGCGTTTAAAATATAAGCTGCAGGACATACTTAATGTTTCCTGTATTTTACCCGATAAAAAATTTAATGTAGTTACTACCGTTAACAGATCAAAACAGGGGTTAGGCGTCCAGAAAGACAGGGAAGTCACTAGGTTCAACGTGATTCTTGATAGCTCTTATAATGTTTTTGATTCCGATAATAAAAATATTTACTCAAGCAGGAGCAGAATATCTGGTGCATTTGATGCACAAATATCTGACTATGGAACTTTTGCCCTAGAACAGGATACTGTAAATAAACTGGTTGAAGAGCTTGCTAGGGAAATTTCATTAAAAATTGCATCAAAACTTGCAAAAAAACAATGAAACCATCTTCCTCATCTTTAGAAGGGTTTATTAAGTCTTTGGATAGATCTGGAATTATTTCTACACTGATTTACGGCCAGAATACTGGTGGTGTGTCAAACTTATATAACAAAATTGCTTCACAAATAGTTCACGACCTTAATGACCCTTTCCTAGTTGCCAATATTGATATAAAAAAACTTGAGGAAGACCAAACAATATTACTTGATGAGCTAAATTCTATACCGATGTTTGGCGGCAAGAAACTGGTTGTTATCAAAAATGCTGAAGGCACAGAAATTACAAAAATAATTGAAGAAACTCTTGGGTCATTACCTGACAATGCATACAAGAACTGTTTTCTGTTAGTTACCGCAGGTGAACTTGATACAAAATCTGCTTTAAGAAAGCTCTATGAGGCGGGAAAAAATATAGCAGCAATCGCTTGTTATAACGAAGATGAGAGATCGGTAGAAACAAAGATAAAAGGCTTTTTCTATAAAAACCATATACAGACAGAAAACGGTGTAGCACAATATATCATTGATAATTGTAAGGGAGATAGCAAAGTTTTAGAAATATTATTAGAGAAACTGGTTTTGTTTTTAGGAGCGGATAAATTTCTAAATCTTGATGATGTAAAAACTGTTACTGGCTCTGCCAATGAAACTAACGTGCAGGAAATAATTAACCTTTTCTTTGATGGAAATATTGCTGAAACTGAATATAAACTCCGCAAATCACAGGAGGAAGGCGTAGCTGAAATTCTGGTAATCCGTTCATTCCAAAAATATATTGAAAAGCTCCATCGCTGTATTGACGCAATGAATGAGGGCAAGCAACTTGAGCAGGCAGTTATGTCAGCTCGTCCACCTGTATTTTTTAAACAGGTTCCTGAATTTAAAAAGCATATTTTAAAGTTAAAATCTCAGCCTAATCTTATTTGGAAGTTATATCACGATTTAACAATTGCTGAAGCCAGCATTAAGGAATCAGGTGCTGACTCTTATCTGATCTTAAGCAAGTTTTTGGCCTTTAATAGAAAATAAAATATGCAATAACCGCCATAACTAATCATAAATTCAGCTTACTTTCAGGAAATTTTTTAATATCTCATGACCATTTTCAGTGGCAATACTTTCAGGGTGAAATTGCACACCGTGCAACGGCTTGGTTTTATGTTCTATTGCCATTATGGTCTTATCTTTTGTCTCTGCACTGATCTCAAAATCCTTTGGCAGGGTTTTTCTTTCAACTATAAGTGAATGATACCTAGTTACCTTAAGGGGGGTTTTAATATTTTTAAACAAGCCTTTACTATTATGGGTTATTTCAGAGATTTTTCCATGGTGCGGCACCTTATCACGGATTATTTTCCCACCAAATGCCTGAGCCAGCGCCTGATGCCCCAAGCAAACCCCCAGCAGTGGTATCCCAATATCCCCCGCCTTTTTAATAAGCTTCAGGGTTATCCCCGCCCTTTCTGGGTCACATGGACCTGGAGATATAACAATTTTTGTTGGTTTTTGTTTTATAACATCTTCAACAGAAAGTTTATTATTTCTTTCTACAGCAACAATTTGTCCAAGCTCTTCTAAATAATGAACTAGATTATAGGTAAAACTGTCATAATTATCTAATAGAAATATCATTCTTTCTTCTCACTGGTTAGTGGCTTAATACTTTTTATCTTCATAATATCTTCAGCCGTTGCGTCATCAATTTTATTATTTCTTATCCTTATCACTGCATCTGGCTGGTCAAATGCAACATAACCCTGTGTTCTGCATTTTCCCTTCAGGCAGAATAGCCTTGCGGGCTGCTTGCACTTTACCAGCGTTTTTGATTCTTCAAATTGCTCAAAATTATTTTTTCCTTCCTGCGTATTAAATACACAATTCTGGTTATAATCACTTATAAGCCTGAGGTCTGTTATGGTTTTTCCTTCCTGCTGGGTGCTTACTATTGCCTTCATACAAACATTGGGCTGGAATGGGTATCCATAGTCAAAATATCTGCACTCCTCATCCTTAAAGCAAGTTGGCACTTGTTGCAGGCGGGAAATAATTTTTTCTTTTTCAACAGGGCATTTATATTCTTTTGCATTAACATTTAACGCTGCAAACATAACAAAGAATAATAGTAATATTTTCATCTCAACCGCCACCTATAAAATGGATTATCTCAATGTTATCGCCATCATTTATATTGGTTTCTTCATAAGTTTTTCTTAACACTATCTCACCATTTTTTTCAAGGGCGATCTTGCGTTTATCAATAGCATAAATATCAAGTAATGCCTGAACAGTAATCAAATTTTCATTCAGGCTTACTTCTTCACCATTTAATCTTATTTTCATTAGCAAATATAAATAAAAACTATATTGTGCCGTTATAGCAATTCTGGTTTGGTTATGCAATTTCTTGATGAAGCAAAAATATATTTAAAAAGTGGTGATGGCGGTTCTGGCTGTATGGCATTCCGTCGGGAAGCAAATGTTCCCCGTGGCGGGCCAAGTGGCGGTAATGGCGGCAAGGGGGGGAGCCTGATAATAAAAGCCAACAGGGAGCTTAACACTCTGATTGATTTCCGTTATAAGCAGCATTTCAGGGCAAAGAATGGTGAGCATGGTCAGGGTTCAATGCGTGATGGCAAGGGGGGTGAAGACATAATAATCAGCGTTCCAGTAGGTACGCAGATATTCGCTGAAGATGGCGAAACGATATTATTTGATGTAGCAGATGAAAATTTTGAAAAAGTGCTTCTCAAAGGCGGTGATGGCGGTTTTGGCAACACTCACTATAAAAGTTCCACTAACCGTGCGCCAAGAAAGGCAACTGAGGGCTGGAGCGGCGAAGAAATGTGGGTTTGGCTTAAGCTAAAACTGCTTTGCGATGTTGGCTTAGTAGGAATGCCTAATGCTGGAAAATCAACCTTTTTGGCAAAGACCACTAGAGCAAAACCAAAAATAGCTGATTACCCTTTCACAACACTAAAGCCGCAGCTTGGGGTTGCATATATTGATGAGTCAGAATTTGTTATCTCAGATATTCCTGGACTTATTGAAGG
>DQGZ01000076.1:3888-4043 GCA_003531345.1 Alphaproteobacteria bacterium
AGATATTCCTGGACTTATTGAAGGGGCAAGCGAAGGTGTAGGCTTGGGACACAGGTTCTTAAAACATATAGAGCGCAGCCGTGTTATCCTGCACCTGGTTGATGGTTCCCAGGAAGGGTTTTTGCAGAATTACAAAATAATCAGGTCTGAACTCA
>DQGZ01000076.1:4352-4866 GCA_003531345.1 Alphaproteobacteria bacterium
AAAATACAGCCCGCTACTTGCCAAGAAAAATGAAGTAGTGGCACTTAACAAATGTGACTTCCTGTCGGAGGAGGAAATAGCAGAAAAAACAAAGCTTCTGAAAGAAAAAGTAAAGGCTGAGGTCTACCCGATATCTGCGATTGCAGGACAGGGTGTTGAAACAGTATTGCGGAAACTTAATCAAATAGTTAAGAAAGCAAAAGAAAAAGAAAAAAAGGAACAAAAAGCGGAAGAGAAAGAATAACATCAACAACATCAAATATGACATTACTTCTCAAATCACTCGGTGAGCTGAAACATAACCAGAAAGTGTGTGAAATAGTGGCAGATGCCCCAGAGGATACACATTTCTGCCAGATAGTTGATTATAATGAAACCATAATTCTGCTACGCAAAATATTACCAGATAATGGCGACTTTGATGGTTACAGCATTATTTTTACTGGCAATGTAAGAACCATATCATGGGAAGGAGAATTGTTACAGCAGTTGGAAATTCTGCTTGAGGACAAAA
>DQGZ01000246.1 GCA_003531345.1 Alphaproteobacteria bacterium
TAATTTCTGTGGTTTTTATACTGATTTTTTAAAAATTTTTAAATTGAAAACCTCAAAACCACCCTGTTTTCATAAAATTAATAAATTATTTGTTATATTCCTGCATGTAATTGAAATGACAGATGCAGAAAATATATAAATGGGAAGGGTTTGAAGGAAATATTGCTAAAAACGGCATGGTAGAAGCTGATACCGAAGAAAAAGCAATAGCCCAGATCTCAAAACAGGGCATTATAGTAACCGAAATAAACCTTTTACAGGGAAAAGAAACAGGCAGCGAACAAAAAAACAAGTTAAAGGAATATAAGGCAAGCAAGATTGCCAATAAAGACAAGGTAATCTTCACAAAAAAGCTGGCGACCATGATAAAATCAGGGCTGCCAATAATGAAAACGCTTAAAATGCTTGAAGAGCAGGCAGAAAACCCTCATTTGAAGCTTGTTGCACACAGTATAAGAACCAGTGTAGAAGGTGGAAATACTTTATCCGAAGCCTTCTCTGAGCATAAGCTGGTTTTTGATACAATATACATAAACCTTATAAAAGCAGGTGAAACAAGCGGTAAACTTACTGTATTTCTAAGCAAGCTGGTTATCCATCTTGAGAAAATTGAGAAGATCCGCAAAAAAGTAAAAAGTGCCCTGATGTACCCAGCTATATTACTGATAGTTGCTTTTATCGTAATACTTATAATGTTATTGAAAGTTGTACCTGTATTCCAGCAAATGTTCAGCTCAATGGGTCATGATCTGCCAGGGCCTACCAAAGCTATAATAACCGTGAGCGAATTCTTCCGTGACCCATCAAGGGGCGGGGTATTATTTTTGGTTTTATTCGTTATTTTTTATTCTGTAAAAAAACTAAAGCAAAAAAATAAGAATTTCAAAGAGATGTGGGATTACAGGATATTGAAAGTTCCACTGATAGGTGATGTGATAATAAAATCAACATTGTCAAAAATAGCAATGATAATGGCCAATTTATCTGCGGCTGGTGTTTCAGTGATCGAAAGTTTGAATATAATAGGCAAAAGCATAACTAATGTTATTTTTCTCAAAAGTTTTGAGGAAATAAAAAGAGGTGTTACCGAAGGCAAGACCCTTTCTTACTTGTTTTCACAACACGAAGTCTTTCCAGCTACTTTTCACCAGATGATTGCAGTTGGTGAAGAAACTGGCAGGTTAGATGAAATGCTTGAGTCAATTGCCAGCTACTATGAAGAGGAATTTGACATGGTGGTTGACAGGTTAACTGAATTGCTGGAGCCGATAATGATCGTGTTCATGGGTGTTACAGTGGGCTTTATTATAGTTGCAATGTACATGCCTATATTCCAGATAGGTAATGCCGTTCAATAACCTGTAGTTTAAGTTACAAACTATTACTTGAACCAAAAATTAAATTCAAATTAATATAAACTTTGAAATTATTCTTTATTTTCAATAAGTTATTTGACAAGGTGAAATATTTATGTTATTTTAGCTTGTTTTTACAAACATAAATGGGAGGATTAAATGAGAACTCAAACTATAAAAAATAATCAAAGCGGTTTCACACTGATTGAGTTGTTAATCGTTGTAGCTATCTTAGGTTTATTGGCTGCAATAGGTATTCCACAATATCAGGGCTATCAGGCACAGGCTAAAGTAAATGCAACAAAAGCATTGCATACTACTATGGTTAAACTTGTTGGTGCGGAATTTGCAAAATGTACTTCTGGCGCAACTAATATTCTTGAAGGAAGCACTGCACAAACTACCTGTGCTGACACAATAGGTAACATTGCAGATGCGTTTGCTGATTACGGCAATGAAAAAAGTAAAAACCCTTATGATGCTGCTGGTACTGCATATTCTACTAATGCAACAACCTGCGTAACTAACGGTTCGACTTGTATCATTGGTTCTGGTAGCGATATTACGGTTACTACTTACTATGACAATAACGGTACTCAGGAAAGCTCAACAGCTACAGTAACTAAAGAGTAATTTTATACTCGCCTTTAAACCCCCAAATTCTTTAAGCCTTGCGGCTTGGTTTGGGGGTTTTTTTATTGGAAAACAAACAATGGAAAAGGGTTTTACATTATTAGAGCTGCTTATTGTGGTAGGTCTGCTGGGAATAATTACAGCGATCGGTATTCCCCAATATATAGGCTATGTTGATAATTCGAATATTGGGTTGGTCAAAAATAATTTGCGTTCAATATACCTCGCAGAGCAGGAATATTACAGGAAGAATAATATATATTACCGCACTGGGGCAACATGTACTGATGCTGCAAGTAATATAAACACTAATCTTTTTTCTGGGCAAAACACAATAAGTAATAATGATTTTACATATTGCATAACCCAAACAACGACAGATGATTTCACCGCAACAGCAAGTGAAATAGACGGAACAAGAAATTTTACTATTAACAATTTAAATGTAACTAATTTTTAGCAATCATGAATAATAGAGGTAACATATTATTCACCTCGTTACTGGTAATGCTGGCAATGAACCTTTTGGTTATTGGTTTAATGCAAATATCGTTAAAAAATAATAAACAGGCAAATTTTAAAACTATTGAATCAACTAATTATAACATTACGGATTCATGCGCTGAAGAAGCGGTAGACTGGCTGAAATCTCAATCTAAACCACCTTCCAATTTGCCATATACCATACAGAAATCCAATCTGGAGCATTTATATTCAGGAGCAGAGGACAGTGAAACACTTAACCTGCTTTCAAAATACAGCTATAATTGTGTTATAACATTTCTTACCATCAAATCAGTAGATGGAAAAACTATCGGCACTGGCAATAATGTAGTTATAGGCGACAGCTACGGAACATCAGGAGACCTGAACCCAAATTACTATTATCAAATATCTGCCACCGCCAATCATGGAAATAATTATAGTAAAAAAACCACCACAATAGTTTCAGTAGAGTTTTGATATGAAAAACATGTTTTACATATTTCTGGTTTTATTGTTTTGCCCCGCTGCTGCTCTTACCTGCGATTTTGAAAAGGATTTTCTCGGTAAAACATATGACCTTCTAAACAGCAGATTTGAAATAAATCATGAACTGCATAAGGGAA
>DQGZ01000133.1 GCA_003531345.1 Alphaproteobacteria bacterium
TAAATAATTTTGAATTCATTTTAACCTCAATAAAATAATAATATTAATAATAACTATACTAATATCATTGCTGGCGGTGCCTGAGGTTGATTGGTTAAAATTAAACTATCATTTATGATTGACTCTTCTTCGCTATATAAAAAACTAATCTCCTGATATCTGTTATTTATAATTATAATAAAGTTATCAAGTGAAGATGAAATAAAATATTTTTTATTAGCGTTTAGAAGTATTTGATATTCTTTCAAAAACCTTTGTTTTTCTTTTTTACCAAGCTCATTATAAGTTATTTTGTAATAACCATCTTCTGCCTCAGCACTGCAAATAATAGCATTATCACCAAAAACTTTAGAAAGTAATGATATCTCCCTTTCTATATTTTTTGCTTTTAATAGCGGGTATAAAAACTGCCCAAGCGGACCAGATAAAAGTGCCGCAATTAGAAGTAAAAGGAATATTTTTGATAAGAACTTCATAAAACTTGATTAGTGTAAGTTCTATAAATTTATTTGACTTGCGTCAATCTAGTTTTAATATGGTTAATTAAATAACAAAAACATAATCCTCCCTGCAGTAATAATTTAAGATCTAGCCCCCAATTATATAAAACCATTGTAAATTAATGGCTTGCTAATTTAGGCGGATTTATATATTGCCTCCGGGTAGCAAAAAAGAATAGTTTTAAAAAACTAATGGGGACGTAGCTCAGCTGGATAGAGCAAGTGATTCCTAATCTGTCATTTATTTTGTTCTAACTTAAATTTATTCTTTCTTTTTCAATATATTACCATCATCAGAGCATTCTGCATATCATGGTTTAGGTCGATAATAAGTCGATTTTTATATGCAATTACTTATATCAAAATCAATCCACAGAACATTATTATAACGAGTATATTTCCCCCCTACTTATTATAAAGCTCTAATTTTTCTAATTTTGTAATTTTGGTAAAAAACTACAAAATAATTCACTTAATCTGAGGCTGTTTTTGGTATGTTTTTCTGTCTTTTATTTCTTTTTGGTAGTTTAAAATCCAGTTTATTCTTAAATTTTCTTAACGATCTGCTCACTGTAGATTGGCTTGTATTCAAAGCTCTTGCAAGCTCCTCTTGATTAGTTGTTTTGTTTTTATCAAATGCTCTGTTGAAGTGGAAATGTTTAAATTTAGATACCTTCTTCCCCCCTCTTTTTTTAGGGGAAAGGTTTCCAGCTTTCTCCAGTTTTAACCAACGGAATAAGGTCGCTTTTGAAATGCCAAAATCCTCACAAGTATCTTCTGGAGAGTCATATTTCCTGTAATGAGCTAAGGCTAAAGCTCTGAATCTAGTGTCATACTCTTTTGTCATAATAGTATCATATTAAATGCATAGAGGTTGTAGCTATATCCTGAAGGTTATTGGTCATGTTATATTCAGCTTTAATTAAGATTACAAAAATTTTTGTAGTCAAAATTAATATCAGTTTTCCCAAACATAGATAGGGAAGATCATAGATAAATAATTATTAACAATAACTTAAAGACATAAAACTATATGAAACTAGATGAACTTAATATTCCAAATTACCTTACTGAAACGCAGTTATCTCAATGGCTACAAATTAAACCAAGCACATTAAGGTCAAATAGATGCAAAGGTACAGGAATACCTTATCTGAAATTAAATGGCTCTGCAATCCGGTACAGTAAAGCTGATGTTCTAACATTTATTGAAAACTCTAGAAAAACAACAGCAGTTAGGTAATATAATGCAAGATTATTCAGAACAGTTCAGACAGGCAATGCACGATGCAGGGTTAGATTATTGCGGCCCTATTATAGCAGACGGTAAGTTCCATACATTTGGTTACAAAAATAAATCTTGGTATGTCTTTACAGGATATTCAGGAGGTTTTGGTGATTGGCGCAAACATATAAGCGGTGGCTGGAGTTATAAAAGATTAATTAATGGTAGTAAGAATGTTCAAGCCTAACAAAACCTCAGGAATTATCAATGCTGAGCATGATATAAATTTTGACCTATTATATAAGAAGGCAAAAACAATAAAAGACCATCAATACTTTATTAAGAAAGGTTTGACCGATATTGAGGTAAAGGTCATTAATACTGATGCCTGTTTTCCACTAATTGATAAGAGTGATACAATAGTTGGTTTACAATTCATATCACCTGAGGGAAATAAGCGTTTTGCAAAAGGTTCTAAAAAGAAAGGAGCTGGTTACTTGTTATCAAGTCCAGATAGTAACACGTTGCTTGTTTGTGAAGGTGTTGCTACAGCAATATCATTAAACAAAGCTACACTGCATAACTCTTTTGCATGTTTTGATGCAGGGAATATTTCATCTTGTGTGCAGATGTTGAAAGAGAAGTTTCCACGCCTGCAACTTATAATATGTGGTGATAACGATGCCTATGGTGATTATAACACTGGCGTTGAAAAATCACAGAAAATCAGTGAAAAATTTGCTGTTCCATATTGCTATCCAACCTTTACAGATTCAAGTGCTAAACCTACAGACTTCAACGACCTGTATCAACTACAAGGACCTGAAGCAGTTGTTACACAAGTAGCTACAGCTACCGTGTACTCGTCTACAACTGGTTCAACAGTCCGCTCTGTAGAAGGTTCTGCAACAGCTCCTGCAACTGATGTTATTGTAGCTACAGAACCTTATGGGTTTGAAAAGAGAAACGGCTCATTATATAAGCTCACACGAAACGGTAGCTTCAGGATATGTAGTTATATCGAGGCTTTTAGTATTTCTGCAGATAAAGATGATGAAAATCATGGCTTACATATAGGTTTTCTCTCTGTAAACAAAAGAAAAAAGTTATTAAAGATTTCAAAGAAAAGTTTAGTTAATGGGCGTGAAATTATCTCTACACTTCTTAGTAGTGGTCTTGATATAGAAATAACCAAAAAAACAACAGATGCTTTAATCGAATATCTATCAAAGCTAAAACCTAACAAAACACTTTTAGCGGTTGATAAAATGGGTTGGTATGCTGTTGATGGTGAAAATGTTTATGCCGCACCTTTAAAAATATATTCTAATATTGATAAGGTACTCTATACTTCAGATAATGCTGCTAACTTTGGGCTATCAGGTTCACTTACAGATTGGCAGGAAAATATAGGTAAGTATCTGTCTGGAAATCCAGCATTGATTGCTTCAGTTGCTGTACCTTTTGCTGCCGCATTAATTAAACCTACAGGCATGGAAGGTGGAGCTTTTAATTTTTTTGGCACATCTGCTAAAGGTAAATCTACAAGCTTAAAGATCGCTGGAAGTGTCTGTGGAGTTGGTGGTGAAAATGGCTTTGTCAAACAATGCCGTAATACTGATAACTCATATGAAAGAATAGCTGAAAGGCATAATGATGCTGCATTAATATTAGATGAGCTTGACCAATCAGATGAGAAAACATTCTTTAAAACACTCTATATGTTACCAAATGGTCAGGGTAAAGGAAGGTTAGATTCTACTACTGGACTGAAAAAGGTGCCTACATGGAGGATATTAATATTGTGCTCAGGTGAGAAACCAATTGAAGAAAAAGTAAGGTCAAGTGGTGCAGTATATCAAGCAGGAATCAATACCAGATTCTGTGACATAGAATATAAGGGCAAAGATGGCATGTTTGATAGCTGGCATGAATTTGAAAGTCCTGAAGCTTTTGCCAATCACTTAAATTATGCCACAACCATACATTATGGGACTCCATTTGATACATATATGGATTATATAAAAAATATTGGCCATTCAGAAATTAAACAGACTTTTGATAAAAATTACAAAAAATTATCAGATCAGTATAAGCTAAAGTTTTTTGATAGTCAGGTTAAACGCGTTTTACGCAGATTTGCCTTACTCTTTACTGGTTTAAATTATGCTATAAGTTCTAATGTACTATCTATTTCCACAGAAGAAGCCTTGAGTTCAGTCAAAATACTCTTCGAATTATGGGTAGAAGGCAGGGGTACTAAAGGCAAATTGGAAGATACTCAGATTATTCAGCAGATAAGATATTTCTTCCAGAGCAATCAATCGAAATTCCAAACATTGTCGAGTGAATTTACTGATAAACAGCAATTCTATGATCTGGGCTATATTAAAAATCTCAACGGTATAGATTGCTTTTTGGTTAAGTCAGAAGTGTTCAAAACTCAAGTGTGTAAGACTCACGGACGAAAAAGAATTCTGGAAATCCTGAAAAAGTACGACCTTAGAT
>DQGZ01000102.1 GCA_003531345.1 Alphaproteobacteria bacterium
ATATATCAGACAGTTTTGAAGAAGATTTTTTTAAAAACTTAACAAATAAAAATAGCTAATTTTTTTATCAGATTAGTCCCATAATCACTTCAACCAACTTCCCCTGTTCTTTCAAATGCCCCGCAACATTGTGAGATGAGCCTTTAATAATATGTATCTTTAGATTATCACGTGTTAATTCTTCAAATAATCTGCAATGTTTTTTATCCCGCTTTTCTAAATTGCCGAAGAAGATATTGTAAGTAATTTTATCTGAAATCTCAGTTGAAACATCATTAGTTAAAAATTCAGTTAAATTATCACGATATTGCGCCCATCGCGTTTCAAACGGTGTTATACTTGGGTTAACGGAATATTGCGGGCAGAAAGCAATTGCTGTGCTACAATTTTTGAGCTTTACCGCAAATATAATTGCACCGTAACCCCCCATTGAATTGCCAAGAGTTACAACTTTTTTGGCGGATATTTTTTCTATTAACTGGTTCAGTTTTTCTATAATTTCAGGTTCAATAAAATTATACCAACTGCGCTGCTTATCAATTACATAACAAATATGGTTATTTTTAGAAGTTGAGTGGAGTGTTTTTTGAAATTCTTCCTTCTGAATCTCGCCTAATCTTAGCTCTATCCCTGTAAAGGCAATTACCAGCGTGTTATTATCGCCGCTTTCATAGGTTATGCGGTATCGGTCATTTTCAGAAATAATTTTCATTAAAAGTAGTGTGCCTAACTACCCACTGAAACTCTAACTCTGGCTGTTCCGCCTGCTGTCGGGCCAGTTGCTCCTTTAACTCTGCGCTCTACAGTTATGTTATTTGAACGGCGGATCTTTTCATAGATCTTTTCTTTCATGTCCTTGCCATACTCAAACGGAGTGCTTGCAAACATGCTTTTCTTTTTAGTGATGGTGTTAGGTTCATTAAAGCCGATGCGATAGCGCAATTGCAAGAAATTGCTAGGCTTTGCCTCATTGTTATTATTATAGCCGCTTTCCAGTTCTATATTCTCAAACGGGCGAAGGCGTAGTGAATATTGCGCACCAGTAATATTTTCAGACTGGTTTATTTCACTTTCATATTGATAGCCTTTTGCAAAAGCCCAAGCCCAAGGCATATAAGGTAGTTGAGTTCCAAATTCCGCATCATAACCTTTTAGGGCATGTTCTTCATATATGGTGTCAACATCACGCCAGCCAGTGTGAGGGTGATAGTAATTTGTGTTAACTTCAAATGCTGATGATTTTAACTCAGCCCCTAAACCACTTCTCTGGTGACCATAAGGTCCCTCAAAATCATAAAAATAATTTACGCCATAAATTATTTTATCCTGATTACCTAAATATCTATATGCAAGACCTAAATTGCCAGTTGTTCTGCCGTCATTACCGTATGCAATTCGGCTTTGGTTTAGAATATAATTATTGCCTGAAGTATAAATTGGCTGAACAGATGTAATTCCTGTTTGAGGTTTGCCATTATTGCTTAAGGTTTGTTCAAATTCAATGCGTTTAAACCATTCTGGTGCGTCTTCATAATTATTGTCTAATATCTTGCTTATTGCAGTTTTTAATATCTGGTCTGTTGAATTTTCTAAATTATTTACTGAGTCATTAGATATTGCGTTATCTACAACAAACACACTTGTAGTTAGAGCCGCAATTACTAATGATAATTTTATATTTTTATTTTTCATAATAATACCTATTCAACTGTTGCTTGAATTGCTATTTGCATATCGCCTGAGTAAGCGCCTATGCAGTTGCCTGCTCCGTCCCATTCATAAACTATTCCCTTCACTGGGCGCATTGAGAAGTCAAAAGTTAATGTCTGACCATCAACAACTGTTATTGGAAAGCTAACGCCGCCTAAAGTATCATTTATATGAACTAACTGGTTATTAGAATTAACATAATCTATCTCTATTCCAGGTCCTGCCTGTATTCCTTCAACCTCATCTGAGCCTGAAGTAATCTGCTCAAAAAGAGGGGTGTAATTATTGCTTGCTGTGTAGTTTTCGGCTGGTGAGCTGTCAGTTGCAACGCCAGAACTGGTTGTTCTGCATCTTGGACCTGCACCGTCATTTAAAGTAACTGAACCTCTGATAACAACATCTGTTTCTGCTACAAAGCTCATTGCGTCATAAACGCCAGCGGGAACGGTTGCTCCGCTTGCAAAATCACCAAGTTCTGCACCAGCAGTTGCGCTTGCAAAGTCAAATGCTTGTGGTGCGGAGGCAAGATCAACAAATGACTTGTCACTTTCTTTGCGTAAACGGAATTGAACAAGGGTAAGTGAAAATTCATCAGGTTCACCCATGCATATGCCTTCAAAATCATCAGGTTTTTCACTGCAAAATTCTGGGCCCCAATAGCCAGAGCCATCATCTGGCCAGTTTGTATCCTGATATTCTCCAGGCTCGGCGGCAAGGGTGGTAATAGGAATAAGTGCGGAAGCTGCAAGCGCTGCTAGTAATAATTTTTTCATCAGCCTGTTTTATTATTGATAACATGGCGATGATATTTTTATGCCTAGCTATTTGGAAGTAATATTTTATGCCAGAGTACTTATAGAGGCTGTTTTTTATTACAAGCTGTGGTGAAAATTACTCAGATATATCTTCAATTATAATTCCATTCTTAGCTTTTATCATATCCACAATTTCATCTGCGGCATTGTTCATAGCGCTAATATCAGTTGTGCGCACAACTAAAGTTACCGCATATTTGCCCTGATGAATAAAAGGGTAGCTGCCAATTTCAGTGTTTGGATATTTGTTTTGAATGTCTGTTAATGGTGCTGCAATATCACCCTCAATCAGGTTACATGAAACTGAGCGGGAGGAGATTTTAACGCCGCCTTCTAAAAACTGGCTCGCATAGTCAAACATTACCTGCATTATGCTAGGTATACCAGCCAACACAAACACATTTTCAATTTTATATCCAGGGGCAGAGGTAAGGGGGTTTTCAATTAAAGTTGCACCTTCTGGCGTATCTGCCATTCTCAGGCGTGCTTCATTCAACGTGCCTGGTCTGTCCTTGTAATATTCTTCTAACTTTTTCTTTGCTTCAGGGTGGCAGATCATTTTTAAACCGAAGGCTTTTGAAATGCACTCAGTTGTAATATCGTCATGCGTTGGGCCAATGCCGCCAGTAGTAAACACATAATCAAACTTTTTGCGCAGCTCATTAACCGCAAATATAATTTCTTTTTCAATATCAGGTACAACACGCGCTTCAGAAAAAACTATACCCATATTTGCCAGCTTTTTAGCAATGTAATTCAGATTTTTATCCTGCGTTTTACCAGAAAGGATTTCGTTACCAATTATCAGCAATGAAGCAGTTTTATTCATGGTTGGAAGGCTTGAAGGTTAAAGGTTAGAAGGTTTTTATTTATAGTAAGTTGCGTTTTAGATAGTGTCGTCATGAGATTATATAGCAGTAAAGTTTTTTGTTAATAGTGGTTCTATTTGCAAATACATTTTTCGTAGCAATAAATTAAAATTAGCCGATGCCTTTGATTTTAGCGTAATAACAAACCTACTAACTAAAACGCAACTTACTATATCTTCTAGCTTTAGCACCTTCTAACCCTCAAGCCATTAAATATCAAGCACTTTAGACTTTGGCTTTACATCTTCAGATTTTGGAATTGTAATGGTTAGTACGCCGTCTTTGTATTCTGAATCCGCATCTTCAATATTACCATTGTGCGGAATTGGTATTACACGCTGAAAACTGCCATATCTACGCTCTGACACATGATAGGTATCATTCTTTTTATCACGTTTTGTCTCTTCCTCATATTTTAGGGATATGTAATCCTGAAAAACTTCAAGTTTTATTTTGTTTTTATCAACTCCAGGAAGGTCTATTTTTACTATTATGTCGTCTTTATTTTCATATACGTCTGCTCTGGGCGGTGTGCCTAACCCCTGCATTTTTGCAATTGCGGGTGGCATAAAGCCTGAGTCATTAAAAAAGTTGCGACTCATTTGTTCAAACATAGATGCCATACCAGAGAATGGATCAGATTGTTTGATTGGTATGGTGTCATTTTGAGGGTTGGCAAAAGCTGAGCTGCTTATAAGCGCTATAAAGGGTAAAGATAAAATTGATAGTTTTTTCATAAAACCTCCATACTATATTTATTTGTGGTGAAGATATAATTATTGGTTGCAAGAAATTCAATATCCCATATAAAAAGGACAAAATTAATAAGTAATACAATGAATATACATGAATATCAGGCTAAAGAAATATTAAGGAAGTTTGGCGTTCCAACTTCACCAGGTATTGCGGCTTTCACAGTTGATGAGGCGGTTGAAGCAGCTAAAAAATTAAACCACCCATTATATGTTGTTAAATCTCAAATTCACGCTGGTGGCCGTGGTAAAGGTAAATTTAAAGAATTACCTGCTGATGCAAAAGGTGGTGTTCGTTTGGCTAAAACTTTTGATGAAGTAAAAAAACACGCTGAAGATATGCTTGGCAAAACTTTGGTAACTATCCAGAACGGTCCTGATGGTAATGTTGTTAAACGCTTATATATTGAAGCTGGTTCTGATATTTTAAATGAGTATTATTTATCATTAGTGGTTGATAGGGCAACTTCTCGTATTGCTATTATTGCTTCATCTGAAGGCGGTATGGATATTGAGGAAGTGGCTCATAATACGCCTGAAAAAATCGTTACAACATATATTGACCCAGTAACTGGTTTACAAGGTTTTCATATTCGTAAAATTTTATTTGGTATGGGTTTAGGTAAAGATGATTACTCAAAAATTGAAAAAGTTTTAGTGCCTTTATACAAGGCTTTCATTGAAACTGACGCTTCTCAAATTGAAATTAATCCACTTGCACGCATTGCAAATGGTGAAATCAGGGCTTTAGATGCGAAATTCAACTTTGATGACAACGCAATGTTCCGTCATAAAGACCTAGAGGAATTAAGAGACGAAGATGAGGAAAACCCATTAGAGTTAAGAGCTAAGAAATGGGAGCTTTCATACGTTAAAATGGATGGTAATATCGGTTGCATGGTAAATGGCGCTGGTTTAGCTATGGCAACTATGGATATAATTAAGTTAAATGGTGCTGAGCCTGCAAACTTCCTTGATGTCGGTGGTGGCGCAACTAAAGAGCGCGTTACAGAAGCATTCAAAATTATATTAGCTGACCCAGCAGTTAAGGGTATTCTTGTAAATATTTTCGGCGGTATCATGAAATGTGATATCATTGCGGAAGGTATAATTGCTGCGGCGAAAGAAGTTAAACTTTCAATCCCGCTGGTTGTTCGTTTAGAAGGAACAAATGTTCAGCTTGGTAAAGAAATTTTAGCTAAATCAGGTTTAACAATAATTCCAGCTGATGATTTAGGGGATGCTGCTAAGAAGATCGTTGCAGCGGTGAAGAGGTAGTTTATGGAATAATATTTGTTTTATTATATTTTTTAGTACCTATTCTAGGTTTTATTCTGGCTTTTATGATATTAAGTCTAATAAATAACACTATTAAGTATCAAGAGAATATGCAGGAAATAGCATTAAAAAAGTTAGAAAATGAAGTAAAAATATTAGATGAATTAATTAAAATAAAAGAAACCATAATTAGTAAATAAGGAGAATACGATGTCGGTATTAGTAAATAAAAATACAAAAGTTATATGTCAGGGTTTTACTGGCTCTCAGGGTACGTTTCACTCTGAGCAAGCTGTTAAATACGGCACAAAAATGGTGGGTGGTGTTACACCTGGTAAAGGTGGCACTAAGCACCTTGACCTTCCAGTGTTTGATACAGTATGGGACGCAAAACAAAAAACTGATGCAAATGCTTCTGTAATTTATGTTCCGCCTCCATTCGCAGCTGATGCAATATTAGAAGCTATTGACGCTGAAATTGAGCTTATAGTTTGCATAACTGAAGGTATACCAGTTTTAGATATGGTTAAAGTTAAACGAGCTTTATCTGGTAGTAAATCACGCCTTATTGGGCCTAACTGCCCTGGTATCATCACTCCTGATGAGTGTAAAATTGGTATCATGCCAGGCCATATTCACAAAAAAGGTAAAGTGGGTATTGTTAGCCGTTCTGGAACTTTAACTTACGAAGCTGTGTTCCAAACAACTGCTCTTGGCTTGGGTCAGTCTACTTGTATTGGTATTGGTGGCGACCCTGTAAATGGCACAAACTTTATTGATTGCCTAGATTTATTTCTTAAAGACCCTGAAACTGAGTCAATCATTATGATTGGCGAAATTGGCGGTTCAGCAGAGGAAGAAGCGGCAGAATTCTATAAAAAATCTAAAGTTAAAAAACCTATCGCTGGCTTTATTGCTGGTAGAACTGCACCTCCAGGGAAAAGAAT
>DQGZ01000096.1:0-3499 GCA_003531345.1 Alphaproteobacteria bacterium
AAAGAAATATTGCGCAATAAGCTTGAAATTCTTGGTATAATTTCACCAGAAGAACAATGAAAAAATTATTAGACCTTCTTTCAAAAATCATTTCTACATTCTTTTTTGTGGGTTATTTACCTTTAGCCCCTGGTACTTTCGGCAGTATTGCAGCGCTTACAATTGTAATGGCGATATTTTACCAGCCATATAATTTCCATATTGCTGATGGCTTACTTAATTTTGAGGTTGGTGGCTATTACATCAACCCTGATTATTTAGTATATATACTTATAATAATGGCTGCGTTGAGTTATATAATTGGTGCATGGGCAGCTGAAAGATATTCTAAGCTGATAAAAAACCCCGACCCAAAAAAAATAGTGATAGATGAGGTTGCAGGTATATTTACCGCAGCCGCTCTTACAGTTGCAATATACGCAATCATATTTCATTACTTCGTAACTTTTTCTTTATACTTAACTCTGGCACTCTGGTATTTTGTTACGATATTCTTCCTATTTCGTTTCTTTGATATTGTTAAACCATGGCATATTGGCTGGTCCGATAAAAAAGTTAAAGGTGGGCATGGCATAATGCTAGATGATCAGATAGCTGCACTTTACAGCGTAATTGTTTTTTATATTGGTTTCTTTGCGCTGTATTTCACTGGAGTTCTGGATAGTATGATAAGTGTGGAATAGCCTCAATTAAGGTAGTATTTATCCCAGAGTTTATTCCTGAATTTATATTTTGGGTCGTATTTCTTTTTTATTTCAAAGAATTTAACAGCATTTGGGTAAGCTTTTAAGAACTGTTCCTTTGTTGCTATTATCTGATACGGCAGATAATATTTACCATTATTTTTCATCGCCAGATCTATGAGTTTACTCGTCCATTTTTTTACTTTTTCCTTATCTTTTTCTGTTGTTCCCTGTTCATAATATATAACGAACGAAAACACTTCTTCAGGTGACCATGAAAGTATGGTTTCTTTATCAGGAAGTGCATGCCGGATAGAAACATTTATAACATTCACTTGGTTTTTCCTAAATATTTCTGCCATTTCTGGCAAGAATTTATAGAAATTACCTGCTGGGATAAAATATTCCTGCAGAACATAAGTTGACTTTTCACGCGACTCTGGTTCCAGTTCAGATATATCATGGCTTGCCTCATAATTTCTCAACACTATTTCTGTCTTACTGTCTTTTATGGGGTCATAGATATATTCACGGAACTGTTTACCTAAAAACCCATTTGTAACCCATTTCAGAATAAAATTTTCAAACCCCGAAAGATCTTCCTTGTTTTTTAATCTTTCTTGTATGCTAAGTGGCTTATCTGTAATTTTCCACGAAACCGCATTTACTTTTTTATAGTGCGGTGGGTATATATCTGCATTGTGGAATATAATGTCTTTTGAATTTCTTATATTATCAGTAAAATATTTTTTATATTCTTTTGACGGAAGTTTTTTTGTAATGCGCTCTATTTTTGTATTATCTGTCAATTGTAATGTAGCTTCTGCTATTATTCCAATTCCACCGTATCCGCCAATTGCAGAATAGAAAATATCCTGATTTTCATTTCTGCTGGCGATTTTTTTTGAGCCATCAGCAAGGATTATTTTTATTGATTCAACTGATTTAATTATTGCCCCTTCACCTATATATCTACCGTGAGCATTTACACTAAGGGAGCCCCCCTACTGTAAAGTTAGAATAGGTTTGCATTATCTTTATAGAGAGGTTTTCTTTATCTATAACTTTCTGTATCTCACGCCAGGTTATTCCAGCCTCAACAGTTATTTTTTTATTCTTAACATCAAGGTATTTTATCCTGTTCAATCCTTTCATATCAATAAAAAGACAATTCTCACAAGCGGTCTGACCTCCCTGACTATATCTGCCACCACCTATGGAAATCTGACCTTTATGCTTTGCAACCAGTTGTTTTAATTCTGATATTGTTTTGGGCATAACAACATCACTTACCTTTATGGGGTTGAGTTTTGTTATGTCATTAACAACCTTTTTTGATAGTGCTGGAATTGAAAAAAATAACAGGACAAAAAATAAAAAATTTCCCGTTCTATTGATCATATTATTTTTCCTTTGCGGCTTTGATAAACCCTTTAAATAACGGGTGCGGTTCAAACGGGCGAGACTTAAATTCTGGGTGGAATTGTGCGGCTATAAAGAAGGGGTGGTCTTTATATTCAACTATTTCCGGCAAGTTACCATCGGGTGAAAGACCAGAGAAAAGCAACCCTGCTTTTTCAAGTTTTTCCTTATAGTTTATATTCACCTCATATCTGTGCCTGTGGCGTTCAGATATTTCCGTTTTGCCGTATAGTTTTTCTGCCAAAGTTCCTTTTTTAAGAACACAATCATAACTTCCTAACCGCATTGTTCCGCCTAGGTTGCCTGATACAGAGCGGGTTTCTTTACCTTCTTTGGTTTCCCATTCGGTCATTAAACCAACTAACGGGTCTTTATGGGGCAAAAATTCCGTTGAGGTTGCATCCTTTATTCCGCAAAGATTCCTTGCTGCCTCCACTACAGCCATCTGCATACCAAAACATATACCAAGATAGGGTATATTATTTTCACGTGCATGTTTTATGGCAAGTATTTTGCCTTCTGCACCTTCATGACCAAACGCACCAGGAACAAGTATTGCATCAATATTCTTGAATTCATCAGCAATTGTTTCTTCCGTAAGTTTACGGGAATTCACCCATTTTATCTTAACTCTTACATCGTTGGCGATTCCTGCATGGTCAATCGCCTCGATAACAGACTTATAAGCATCAGCCAGTGAAGTATATTTACCAACCATTGCAACATTTACTGTTTTGGAAGGTGACTTTATTGCAATTGAAATATTTTCCCACACTTCAAGATTAGGTGATTCTTCATATGGCAGTTTAAATTTTTTAAGTATTTCAACATCAAGCCCTTCCTTATGATAAAGGATTGGCACGTTATATATATTATCAGTATCACGTGCTTCAATTACACATTCCTGCTTAACGTTACAGAATAATGCTATTTTCTGTTTTTCTGATTGTGGTATCTTATATTCAGTACGGCATAATAATATATCTGGCTGGATTCCAATACTGCGTAATTCTTTTACTGAGTGCTGGGTTGGTTTGGTTTTTAGTTCTTTTGCAGCTGCTACGTAAGGTATCAATGTTAAATGCAGATATAAAACCCTGTCATGCCCCAGTTCATTACCCAATTGCCTTATTGCTTCAAAGAATGGTAGCGCCTCAATATCGCCAACTGTACCGCCAATTTCAACAATGGTAAAATCAGTTCCCGATAAATCAGCCTTTACGAAGTCTTTAATAAGGTTAGTAACATGCGGGATAACCTGAACAGTTGCGCCTAAATAATCGCCCCTACGTTCTTTTGCTATCAGGTCTGAATATATTCTGCCTGTTGTTACGTTATCACTTCTGCGGGAATTTACACCAGTGAACCGTTCATAATGTCCAAGGTCAAGGTCA
>DQGZ01000096.1:3739-3928 GCA_003531345.1 Alphaproteobacteria bacterium
ATGTCCAAGGTCAAGGTCAGTTTCTGCACCATCTTCGGTTACAAAAACCTCACCATGCTGGATGGGGTTCATGGTGCCAGGGTCAACATTCAAATAAGGGTCAAGCTTACGAAGGCGGACTTTATAGCCACGTGCCTGCAAAAGTGCACCAAGGCTTGCTGAAGCAATGCCCTTGCCCAAAGAAGAAAC
>DQGZ01000142.1:0-4882 GCA_003531345.1 Alphaproteobacteria bacterium
AGCCATAAATGCCTTAGTTGATACAGCTCTTACCACAAAAGATTTCTCAACATTTAATTTCCTCCAATGGTACGTAGCAGAGCAGCATGAAGAGGAAAAAATATTCCGTTCAATACTTGATAAGCTGGCAATGTTTGATGATAAATCCCCGTTCTTTGTGGATAAGGAATTAGCAAGAATGGCTGTTTCTCAATAGGTTTATGTTTAACCCACAGCAGGAAAAGATAAGGATATTTACCCGCCGCAGTGTAGTTCTCACTGGCGCTAAATATGCCATGCTTGCCAGCCTTGGGTTAAGGTTGTACTATCTTCAGGTAAAGGAAAGTAAAAAATATAGAAACCTTTCGGAAGGTAATCGCATAAGGCTTTTACCAGTTATTCCCCGCCGCGGTATAATAAGGGACAGGAATGGCAAAACGATAATAGAAGGACTGCCCCGTTATCAGTTGATATACACCCCGCCAAAAGATAAAGAAATAGCTTTAGAAAATTTCTACAGAATATCAGAGCTTATAAAACTTCCTAAAAACAGGCATGAAGAAATAATAGCGCAAATAAAAAACCCTGCTTTGCGCAATAAAAAACGCAGTGGCATACTGATAGAAAATTTTCTCTCATGGGAAAATATTGCGAAAATGAAACTTAACAGCCGTGAGTTAAGCGGGGTTGAAGTAAGTTACGCGGAAAGCAGGTTTTACCCGTATGAAAATTTCACCTGCCATATTACGGGCTATACCTCAATGGCAAATGAGAATGACGAGAAGGAGGCAAAAATTTCAAAGGAATTGCTCTTCCACCCTGATTTTCGCTTGGGCAGAGCAGGTATTGAGCTTTCAAAGCAAGATGAGTTGATGGGTAAACCAGGTGTAAAGGAGATAGAGGTTGATGCTCGTGGCAATTATATAAAAGATTTGGGCTATACTAGCCATAAAAAAGGTAAAGATTTAAAACTCACTATAGATGTTGACTTGCAGATAAGGTTTCAAAGCCTTTTAAAAGGGAAGGGCGGCACAGCGGGGGAGGCTGCTTCTGGCGTGCTGATAGATGTTGATAATGGTGACATACTCGCCCTTGCCTCAGTGCCAGACTATGACCCAAACGCTTTTATCAGGGGAATATCAACAGACGAACTAAACGCATTATATAAAAACCCCGATAAGCCTTTTATCAATAAAGCAATAAGTGTTGGTTATCCTTCTGGCTCAACTTTCAAGCCATTTGTTGCGGCTGCTGCTCTGCATTATGGAATAATAACCCCTAACACCCGCATTTATTGCGGCGGGCAGACCTATCTTGGGTCAAGGCGTTTTGACTGCTGGAAAAAAGAAGGTCACGGTTCTCTGAACGTGCAGGAGGCTCTTCAGCATTCCTGCAACGTATTTTTTTATGAAATTGCAAAGTTAATGTCCATTGAGCAAATATCAGAATTTGCCACTAAGTTTGGCTTGGGCGAAAAGTTTGATATAGACCTTCCGCAAACAATAAAAGGGTTGATACCAACCCGTATGTGGAAATGGGCTAATTACCGTGAGGCGTGGTATCAGGGTGAAACACTGGTCACTGCAATTGGTCAGGGTTATGTTCAGGTAACTCCTCTTCAGTTGGCGGTTTCTGCGGCACGTATTGCAAGTGGTGGTAGGCAGGTAACACCAAGGTTGATAATAAAAGACAACCAGTATGAGCGTAATTTTCCAATGATTAGTGGCATGGACCCACAAAATTTACAGGTAGTGATGGGTGGTATGGCTAAAGTTGTTAATAGTTATGGTGGAACGGCCTTTGCCTCCCGCATAGAAGACCCAGCAATGATGATGGCAGGAAAAACAGGAACAGCGCAGGTGAAGGCAAAGGTAAAGCATGCAAACCGTGCTTTAGAAAAGAAAGATGACAATACCCACGCATTATTCATAGGTTACGCACCAGTATATAAGCCGAAATACGCAGTATCAGTAGTGGTTGAATTCGGTGGTGGCGGTTCAAAAGCGGCTGCCCCCATAGCTAAGCAGATACTCGAATATGCCCAAAGCCGCAGGGGGTAGTATCTTGCCCCCCCCTCTATTAGAGAAAGTTACTGTATATATTGCACGTATCTCGTATAATAAAAAGACTCTAAAAAAATCCTTAAATATGTATCGCTCTGCCGAGTACTGAAAGGGCTGCTTCCTTCACTGCTTCATTAAGGTCAGGGTGAGAATGGCAAGTGCGTGCAATATCTTCACTGCTTGCGCCAAATTCCATTGCTGTTACTGCCTCAGCTATCATAGTTCCAGCTTGAATGCCGAGAATATGAACACCTAGAACCTTGTCCGTTTTTTTATCAGCGATTATTTTCACAAAGCCTTCAGTTTCACCCACTGCTTTAGCACGGCTATTAGCTGCAAACGGGAATTTGCCTTTTACATAATCAATGCCTTCTTTCTTGCAGCGCTCCTCACTATAGCCCACGCAGGCAACTTCAGGGTGAGTGTAAATAACTGCTGGAACTAAGTCGTAATTAACATGGCTTTTTTGCCCAGCCATTATTTCAACTGCGGCTACTGCGTCTTCTTCTGCTTTATGTGCCAGCATCGGGCCTGCAATCACATCGCCCACGGCATAAATACCTGCAACATTGGTTTGGAAATGACCATTAGTCGCTATCCTTCCGCGGTCATCAACATTAATGCCAACTTCTTTTAAACCTAAATTCTTAGTATTTGGCTTGCGGCCAATAGCAACCAGCACAATATCGGCCTTAACTTCTTCTGCGTTGCCGCCAACAGCTGCCTCAATAGTTAATGTAACGCCTTTTTTGTCAGCCTTAGCGCCAGTAACCTTAGTTGAAAGGCGGAATTTCATACCTTGTTTCTCTAAAACTTTGCGGAAGGATTTTCTTATCTCTTCATCATTGCCTGGGATTACTTCATCCAAAAATTCAATTACCTCAACTTCTGCACCAAGCCTACGCCATACGCTGCCCATTTCTAACCCGATAACACCACCGCCAATAACAATAAGTTTTTTTGGAACTTCCTTTAAATTTAACGCACCAGTTGAGGAAACTATACGCTCTTCATCAATGGTAACATTTGGCAGTTCTGCAACTTCACTGCCTGTTGCAATAAGTATATTTTTTGTTTTGATTGATTCAGGTGAGCCGCTTTCTTTTTTGATAGCAACTTCGCCTTTACCCATTATTATTCCATGGCCTTCAAAGCGAGTAACTTTATTTTTTTTGAACAGGAAATCTATACCCTTCGTAAGTTCAGAGACGACATTATCCTTACGTTTTATCATCGCTGCAACATCAATTTTAACGTCTTTCGCTATAATGCCGTGTGCTTCGCTGTGTTTTGCCTGCTCATAAAGTTCTGATGAATGAAGTAGTGCTTTTGAAGGTATGCAGCCCACATTAAGGCAAGTGCCGCCAAGGGTAGGGCGCTTTTCAACGCAAGCCACCTTCATACCTAATTGCGCTGCACGTATAGCGCCAACATAACCTGCAGGTCCGCCACCAATTACCACTAAATCAAACATTTCAGACATATGAACAAATTTAAAGTTATTTTTGTGATAGGCTTATAGAAAAATTTTAGGATTTCTCAACTTCTTTTCTATTAAAAAACTTGCAAATTATTAGATAAACCAAAGCGAATAGTAATATATTGAAAATGCAGTAGGCTGAAAGCTGCTCAAGTGGAACTTTGGTTGCGTTTGAAACTTCTGCTGTTTGTACCAATGTATAAAAAAATGTGAAATTTATTATGGTGCAGCTGCCGATAGTTATCATGATAATTCGATGGGTTGCGATATTAGGTGAGAGCATAAGTATCACCAGAAATAGAATAAAATAAGGTGCTGCAAGCAAAGTAGAAGCTTTAAAAAATGGCTTTACCGCACTTGTAGATGAAAATAAAATATCGGAAAATTTTACCAGCGCAGAAAGGCATAAAGTAATAGCGTTCAGTATCGTGTCAAAAAAAGTGGAGATATAACCCATTAAGCTGTTCACCGCAAAGCCTGAAAAGAATGAGGCATATGCACCAGATGGAGAGATCATCACCATTTCGGATTTATGGAATGTAAAAGCGATATAAACGGTAAACAGGTAAAAGGCACAAATACCTAAAAGCGAATTTTTAAGAACCTGTTTTTTTTGTAATGCCATTTTAAGAGGTTAGAGTTTATGTGGGGGGGCTAGGGTTTACAGGGGTTAACCTCTAGTGCCTAGCCTCAAGCCACTTGATTATACTCCCAATACCAGTCTTCTTGGGTCTTCGATAAGTTGTTTAACCCTAACAAGGAATGTTACAGCTTCTCTTCCGTCAATTATCCTGTGGTCGTATGAGAGGGCAATATACATCATATCACGTGCTTGAATTGAGCCGTCAGGCATAACAACTGCACGTTTAACTATATTATGTAAACCCATAATGCCAACCTGTGGCGGATTGATTATTGGGGTTGAAAGCATTGAGCCGTAAATGCCGCCGTTAGTGATAGTAAATGTGCCGCCTGTAAGGTCGGTCATTGATAATTTGCCGTCGCGAGCTAATTTTGCTAAGCGACCTATCTCTTTTTCAATGTCAGCAAAATTCTTTGTATCGCAATCACGCACCACGGGAACTACAAGACCTTGCTCAGTGCCAACTGCAATGCCAACATCATAGTAATTTTTGTAAACTATTTCATCACCAGCAATTTCTGCATTAACAGCAGGAAGTTCTTTTAATGCTTGAACCGCCGCTTTAGTAAACAACGACATAAAGCCAAGCTTAACGCCATATGTAGCTTGAAACTGCTCATTGAATTCACTGCGCATTTTCATAGAGTTGGTCATGTCAACTTCATTGAAGGTAGTTAACATTGCCGCAGTATTTTGTGATTAGATCGGAAGAGCGTC
>DQGZ01000142.1:5080-5711 GCA_003531345.1 Alphaproteobacteria bacterium
ACATTGCCGCAGTATTTTGTGATTCTTTCAGGCGTTTTGCAATCGTCTGGCGAAGTTTGGTCATCTTCACTCGAACCTCTCTATCAGCTTTAACTGTAGATTGAGAGTTATTTGCTATTTCCTGTTTCTTATTTCCTGCTTCTAAAATATCGCCCTTTGTAATTCTGCCATCTTTGCCAGTGCCTTCAATTTTAGAGGTGTCAACGCCAGTTTCAGCGGCTATTTTGCGTGCTGCAGGGCCTGATGACTCAATACCTAAACTCTGCTGAGCAGCCTTTGCCGTAGGGGCAGCTTTTACCTCATCTTTTTTATTGCTGTTTGCAGGTGGTGCAGCAGGGGTGGATGCTGCAGCGCCAGCCTTAATAAAGCCCAAAGTTTGGCCAACTACAACTGATGCGCCAGTATCAGCGGAAATAGACTCAAGAACGCCGTTATCAGCAGCATTTACTTCTAGTGTTACTTTGTCTGTTTCAAGCTCAACCAACAATTCATCTTTCTTAACGCCTTCACCAGCTTTTTTGTGCCATTTGGCAACTGTGGCCTCAGCAACTGATTCACCTAATACTGGAGTTTTTATTTCTAACATATGTTAAACTATTAAATTATTTATGATGGTTGCTTTTTACTCCCA
>DQGZ01000193.1 GCA_003531345.1 Alphaproteobacteria bacterium
CTGATATATCATATTCTTTTTTTAATTTATCCAAAATTTCTTTAGGCGGAACTACACCTTCTCCTGAAGCTAAAACTTCGCCAAAATCTTCCAGAAAGTACCCCCCCCCGCCATTTTCAGCAGTTTTAAACTCAAAATATTTATCATATTTAACTATTGCAATTGCCCATGTATCAATATTATTTTCATCCATACCTGAAACTGATACGATAAAACCTTCCTTAATTAACTTATCTTTCCAATGTTTTTTCATTTTTGATTTTTTATTGCCTCGCTTTGAATTTTTTTATTATACGAATATATAGCTGCATTTTGAACAACACCCACAAAGCCAGCCTTAGTTAAGTTTGGATCTGAATTTTTTATACCTTCATACGCAATCATTGAATATGCACATGCTGCCGTTAGGTATTTAAACTCTAAAGAGTTCATTAAATTACCAACAACTCCTATCGTTTTACTTGTGGCATTTTGAATAAAAGTTCCCTTATCTGTTTTTTGTTCTGTTTTGTTATCTTTAAACGCCCTATTATTTATATAATGGTCTGCTAAGGCAAAATATGGTACTGCAAATAATAAATTTCCCGCTAGATACTCTGGCATTTGGCTTGCTTTAGAAATGCTGTCAGCAAGGCTAATTGCAAATGCAGGTGTTCCAATTGAAAAATAAAATGCATTCATTGACTTATCAGGATTTTTCAATGAGTTTTTCCACCTAGCAACCAAACTATCACCATCAACTTTTTCATCTTTTCTATTTGACAGCAGCATTGTTGTCATTCCCAAAGCTCCAACAGTTCCCATAACCTCTCGCCCCAAAATTCCATGTTCAAAACCACTAACAGCCTGATTAATCAGTGAGTATAAAACCGTAGAAAAAACTACAGTTCCAAGCAAATGTTCTTTTGAAACAGCATTGTTTATTCTAATTGGGATTGACTTTGATATATCTGCAATTTTTAGGAATGTCCGCTTTGTTTCTTCTTTTAGATTAATTCCCAATATGTGAGAGTTTGAATTTTTAAAGAAACATTTCACTGCTATTTTGTAAGTTTAGTTAAGATTTACATCATACATCTCTATATCACAAATTACGGTCTAACTGTACAAATTATTTTCCTTAGGGAATTTTTTAGTGCGAACATCAGTGCTGAATTTCTTTACAGCTTGGCTTACTACCTTCCTCACCTCTGCATATTTTGGGGCGAATTTTGGGTTTTTTTCAGTTAGCCCGATAAGGTCGTCTATCACTAATACTTGCCCATCACATTTATCTGATGCGCCGATTCCAATAACTGGTATTTTTGCTTTTTTACAAATTTCATCTGCCGCTTTTTTAGTTACACCTTCAACTACCACAGCAAATGCCCCTGCCCTTTGCACCGCCTCCAAATCAGCCAGTAATTGTTTTTTTGATGCATCAGTTTTGCCTTCAACCATATATCCACCGCTAGTATTAAAATATTGCGGCCTTAAACCTATATGCGCCATTACAGGAACGCCCCGTTTAACCAAAAACTCAATGGTTTTTGCCATTTCTTCGCCACCTTCCAGCTTTACTGCCTGCGCACCAGTTTCTTTCATTATCCTAACCGCTGCTGGGAATGCCTTACCTTTATCTTCCTGATAGCTGCCAAAAGGCATATCAACAACTACCAAAGCCTTATTTGAACCCTTCACCACGGCTTTTGCGTGGTTTATCATCATTTCCAAAGTTACAGGCAGGGTAGAATCAAAACCGTATATAACCATTCCCAGTGAGTCACCCACTAGCAATATATCTGCATGCTCATCTAAAATTTGTGCAACTGGGTAAGTGTAGGCTGTCAGGCAGACTATATTGCGCCTGACTTTTTTGAGGTCTAAAATTGTCTTTATTGAATTACGCATTTTGAGGCATCAGGTTTCAGAGGTCAGGTTTCAGAACCTAGAACCTGATACCTAGAACCTAAACTAAGCTGCTTTTTGCAGGTCAGTTTTTTTTTCTGACTTTTTTTCAGCCTTCCTATCAGCTTTCTTAACTGTTTTTTTATTTGAAGATTTATCAGTTTTAGGCGCTGTAAGTTTTTTAGGGTTTAAGCCTAAAGCCTTAACTATTTTCTTTTTCAGGCTTTTAGCAAATGGTGAAAGCTTGCTGTTATTCTCATTGATCAAAAATGCGTCAATACCGCCGTTCTTATCAATTGTGCGTAAAGTGTTAGTTGCAACACGAATAGAAAGGCTTTTCTTCAAAGCTTGGCTATAGAAAGAAACATTCTGCAGGTTAGGTTTAAAAACCCTGTTAGTTTTGATTTGAGAGTGGGAAACCGTGTGACCACTTATCAAAGTTTTCCCAAGAATTTTGCATTTTGCTGGCATAAAATTACCTTATATTACGAATTTGAGGGCGCTTTATATGCTTTATTTGAGCTAGTGTCAAGCCGTAAATAGATATTAGATGGTAGATGTTGGATGTTAGATTAAGTAATTATAAAATTGCCATAAAAAATCTAACATCTAGCCTTCTATCATCTAACATCTCTTCCAACCGCCTCAGATATATTGGAAAAACCGTCTTTAACCAGTAGTTTTACTAAACCTTCGTTTATCTCATTGACCAGCCCAAACCCTTTATAAACCAACCCTGTGTATAATTGCACCAAACTTGCACCTGCTTTTATTTTTACGTAGGCGTCCTCTGCGGAAAAAACTCCACCCACACCGATTATCGGCACTTTACCTTCGGTCATCTGGTAAAACTTACGAATGATTTCCGTTGATAACCCAAAAACAGGCCTGCCACTTAAACCACCTGTATAAACCGCCCCTGCAGAGCTGACATCATTCATAAGCTCAGGGTTGATGGTGGTATTTGATATTATAACGCCATCTATCTTCTTTTTCACTACTATGTCCGCTATATCGGCAAGGCTTTCCTCAGACTCATCAGGGGATATTTTCAACAGCACGGGAAGATTACCCTTATATTTTGTGCTTATTTCCTTTTTCTTGCTTTTTATATCCGAAAGTAATTGCTTCAGATTATCTTTTTTCTGCAACTCCCTTAAACCTGGGGTATTAGGAGATGATATATTTACTGTGATATAGTCACACAAGCCATATATTTTCTCCATACAGGAAATGTAGTCTGATGATATGTCTGCTGTGAGCTTATTTTTACCTATATTAGCACCTATTATGGTTTTTCGGCTATTTATACCAGTATACTTCCATTGGCGCAGCTTCTGAGAAAACAACTCCAGCCCTTTATTGGGAAAACCCATTCTGTTTATCACCGCATCATACTCTTTAAGCCTGAATATCCGTGGCTTATCATTTCCAGCCTGAGGAACTGGTGTAACAGTGCCAAATTCCAAAAAACCAAAATTCTGCTCAACCAGATTTTCTATACATTCTGCATTTTTATCAAAACCAGCGGCAAGCCCAACTGGGTTATCAAAACTTAAACCGAAGAGTTTTTGCTCTAGCTTTTGATGCTTGTAAATTCTCTGGGCAGGTATTAGATTGCTCTTTAACGCCCATATACTTAAATTATGGGCAACTTCTGGCGGCAGCAAAAACAACAGAGGCTGAGAAATTTTGTAAATATCCACCATGCAGAAAGAAATAAATAACGCAGTTCTAGCCCTCAAAAAAGGAGGGGTTATACTGATTCCTACTGAGACCGTATATGGAATTGCGGCAGATGCAACAAATAAAAACGCCATACAGAAAATTTACCAGATAAAACAACGGGATGCTTCAAAACCGCTACAATTACTGGTTAAAAACCTTAAAGAGGCAGAAAAATTTGTGTCATTTAATGAGATATCAAGAAAGGCAGCACTAAAATATTGGTCAGGACCATTAACACTTATACTGAATGAAAAAGGCAATAATAACCTCTCAAAAAACCTAAATAATAGTGATGGCACAATTGGTGTAAGAGTTCCCAACCACCAGATACTTGCTGAGCTTTTTGAACATATTGACTTCCCTCTGGCTGCCACTTCCGCCAACCTTTCTGGCAATAGACCTTTTTTGGAATTTAAACAGGCTGAGGAATATTTCACTGGTAGGGTTGACTATCTTCTTGATGGTGGCAATGCAGAAATAGGTGAGGCTTCAACAATTGCAGATTTAAGAAATAATATCAATATAATAAGGGAGGGAAAAATAACCGCAAAGGATATAGGAGCTTTGTAACCAGCTATAATTAAAAATAATGATTTTTTACCATTTATTAACTATTTTATGATATAATGGGGTGAAATTTTTGTGGGGATGTTTTTGTTATTGCAGAATAAATTAGTTTTATGCCTTGCCATAGCAGCTTTAGCGGGCTGCACCAATGACCTGAAAGAGAATTTTGGTAGACCTAGTATATTCACAATGCGCCCCGCTGCATTAAGTAACTTACCTAATGACGATAGTTCATATAGCCAGGGGCTTCGTGATGGCTGCAATACAGCCTTGAGAGTAATAGGTGTAGGTCCAATGGCAACCAGTTATGATGATTCATATTATGATATTAATCGTGGAATAACAGACCAAGATTATTACAAGGGCAGAACAACAGGCTTTAACTATTGCACTTACTACCAAGACCCAGACCCATTATGAATATCAAAGGCTTAAATTTACTGGTGATTTTGCTCATGCTTTTTGGTTTACAGTCATGCAATGAAAACCCTGATGGCTCTTTCAGTTTGCAACCAAATAACCTTGACCTCACACCGCCAGCTGGCCCAGAGCTTTACCAAAAAGGATGGACAGAAGGTTGTGAAAGCGGTTCAAATGCCTATACCAGCCCATTCTATAAAATGATAAAAGCGTTCAATTATAAATATGATACCTCTCTTAGAAATAATAAAATGTATTCTCAGGTTTGGAAAGATGCGTTTATCTATTGCTCAATATACTGGGAACGGGTGAACTCACAGGGGATATGAAAACTTATTTATACATATTTTTATTGCTGCTGCTTACTGGTTGCGAATATTTTGACCCTACAGTTGCTGGCCCACCTACTATGCGCTGGATGTTTGAAGGCCCAAAGCCTGAAGAGGGAAAAACCTACCCGCCATTATATGTTCAAGGCTGGAAAGATGGTTGCCACACGGGAACATCTGCCAATACTAACCAGTATTACAAATATTTCTATAAGTTCAAACAGGATGCCTACCTAGCGCAGGACCCAGTATATTATAAGGGGTGGAAGGATGCCTTCAATTACTGCGGTAGGTATTTTTACCAATATAACCGTAAGCCTGGATTCATTTGATAAAAAAATATCTACATATTATCTTGATATGCCTTCTGCTTAGTAGTTGCGATAAAGATTTTATGGAAGGAATTCATGCAGGTGCTGAACCATTTAATATGTGGCGTCCAAAGCCGCCAGGAATTGGCGAGGTTGACCCCAATGCACCACCTAATTATAAACAAGGCTGGAATGATGGTTGTGACACAGGATTATTTGTTTATGGCGGTGACCATTACAGATATTTAGGCTATAAGGTAAAACAGGACTATAAAATGATAAATAATGAAGATTATTATAATGCATGGCAGGACGCCTACCTGTATTGCAGGTGGTATATCTGGAATTACATAAGAAAGGGCGATATTCCAATAGGTTTCACCGAATTTTGATTTTATGAAAAACTTACATAGACAAATATTAGTGATATTTACTGTATTGTTACTGACCAGTTGCTTTACAAGAAGTAACCCGACGTATGACCTTCTTTACTCCTATGACCCTGATGCACCAGAAACCTGGAAACTTGGCTGGCAACATGGCTGCGAATCAGGCTATACAGCTTATGGCACCAATATTTATGGTAGTATGTACACCTTCAAACAGGACGTAACCAGAATAAATGACCAATATTATTACAAAGCCTGGAATGACGCTTTCAATATTTGCCGTGCATACATCAACCGCTATACTGGTGGTGATAGCAAGGTTAGAAAAAACCCAGCAGTATTTACCAGTGATGATCTAAGGATAACCAATACTGGACTGCGTGATGATGCACCAATTACCAAAACGGGTCTATTTAGTGGAACATCTGGCACTGGCTTATTCGGCGACGCATTTGACCTGCAAACCCCTGGTTATGGCTCAACTGCGTGGGGCGCTAACGTTGATGAATGTGACTGGCTGAACCGATGTGGTAGTGACAAACCAAAAGACCCAATAGATGCACTTTTGGGGCATTGAATTTAAACTAGCTTTATTTCAATTGAATGTGTCAGTTTAAAAACCTCTGATAGTTTTTCTACAATAAGTTTGTGTTTTTTATGAGTAAAACTCTCAGGAATATCTTTAGATGATATTTCCACCAAAAAATGAGTCTGACCACTTCCATCATCCCCCTTATGCCCTTTGTGCTGGTATGAATTATTTGTTATTTTTAGAAATTCAGGAGCAAACTCCCTTCTGAGAATATCCTCAATACTAGATGCTAATTCCATATCTATACCCTGTGAACATATACATAGTGTTTATCAACCAGATATTTTACTTCTAATTTTTCTAATAGCTCCAATCCTATTATCTCAAAATTATTACTTATTACAATAGCTCCTTTTTTTGCTTCTTTCATCAACTTTTCAGGTAACTTCTTGTCTCCCCTGATATAAAATGTCAGGAAAAGATCAAAGCCTGACAGGCTTTCATTAAGGAAACTATTATGTATAAGCCTCACTTTAGGGTTTTTCCTGTGGTAGATTTTTGAAAATAAATAGGGAACAAAAAGCAGTTCAATACCAGTAAATTTTGCAGCTTCAAAATATCTGGAAAATCTTTTTGTAAGTCCGCCATAACCAACACCCAATTCAGCCACTTCAAAAACCTGCTGCTGATTAAAATATTTCTTTGCAGCCTCCAGCATTTTATTCGCTGTTCTTTTATCTGTCGGAATAGTTGGCGGCCATATAAAAAGTGCAGAAATAAGATGCACGTAAATATAGCAGAGTATTATAACAAACAGAATAAATATCCCTGCAATTATGTATATGTATGCTTGTTCTAGGTTCATACTACTGGAAAAAAAACTGTAAAATTACTGCCTTTACCCTGCTCACTTTTTATTACCATTTTTGCATCATGATTATGCAGCATATGCTTTACTATAGAAAGTCCCAAGCCAGTTCCACCAACTTTACGGCTTCTGGATTTATCTACTCTAAAAAACCTTTCAGACAGTCTTTCAATATTTTCTGGTGAAAGCCCTTCCCCCTCATCAATGAATTCACAACATACCATATTCTGTTCTGGTAAATATTCTTTGAATTTATAGTTTAAGTTGTTGGTGTTATATATTTTTATGATAACTTTCGTATTATCTGCACTATATTTAATTGCATTTGAAATAATATTATCAAATATCCTCAATATTTCATCCCTGTTGCCGTTAACCTTTCTTACATCCTTTGATATTTCCTTTGCCAGTGTAATATTCTTCTCCATAGCCAGTGTTTTCATACTAAGGATTGCTTGCTCAAGAATATCTTCCATATCCAATATTTCAAAATTATTCCTGCCGATACCGCTTTCTGCAACTGAAAGTACCAGCATGTCATTTACCAACTTTGTTAATCTGTTACCCTGACTTTTTATTATATTAAGAAATTCCTTAATCGTTTCTGGGTCATTTTCCTGTTCAAGCAAGGTTTCAACAAAACCATTTATACTTGCTAAAGGAGTTTTCATTTCATGACTGGCATTTGCTACAAAATCTTTTATCAGATTCTGTTTTTTTCGGTCTTCTTCAATTAGCATATTTAAACTCTCACTTTTCTTTATCCAGCTTTTGTTCAATTGCTCAATTGCCGCTGTCAACTCATCAACATTATTAAGGAATGACAGGTTGGGTTTTTCTGGATTTTCATCTGATGCCAGTTTTTTTACGTATAATGTCAGCTCCTGAATATCTGCTATGTATGGCTGCAGAAACAGAAGCGACGAAAGAAATATCAGCCCGAATGTTGCAAGACCGACAGGCTGGCTAATGAACCCAAGATTCATCATAGCGAAGATGACCAGTGTAGGTCCAAAGGTAAAAAAGAAAATTCCTTTTGCCAGCTTCTTGAAGGATATTTTCCGTGAAGCCAGAATCTCTGCTATG
>DQGZ01000081.1:0-3276 GCA_003531345.1 Alphaproteobacteria bacterium
TTATAAAATAAGTTACTTAATATAAATAAAGCTGCGCCGCAGAATATAAGTGCGTCCGCAATGTTAAAAGCAGGCCAGTGATATCCCTTTATATGGAAATCAAAAAAATCTGCAACTGCTCCGTAATTAATTCTGTCGATAATATTTCCAATTGCGCCACCAACTATCAGGCAAAAAGATAAATGTTCAATTTTATTAATTGTTTTATTGGCCAGAAATATAATAAAAATCACTACACAAGTTGAGAAAAATATAAAAAAATAATTCGCAGCAGCCAAATTATTAAACATGCCAAAGCTTATTCCACGGTTCCAAACCATAACAAAATTAAGGTATTCAAATATTTCTGCTGGTGCTTTCTGGGATATTTTATAAATATTTATCATATAATATTTATGCAGCTGGTCAGCAAAAATACCAAGTGATGAAATGATAAAAAGTTTTAAATTATTCATAGGTTAAAGGTTTAATATCTAGGGTTATTTGTTTTTTTAATTCATCAAGGGAGTTAAATTTTATCTCTTTGCGGATAAAGTCATAAAACTTTACGGCAATTATTTTTCCATATATGTTTTCTGAAAAATTTAAAATATGGGTTTCCAGTAATTCTTCTGAATTATTATTAATAGTTGGTTTTACCCCAAAATTAGATATGGAATTATAGGTTTTTCCATCAACTTCTGTTTCTGTTCTGTAAACTCCGTAAGGTGGTTTTATATATTTTTGTATATTGAGATTTGCCGTTGGAAACCCTAGTTTTCTACCATTTTTGTTGCCAGAAATTACTTTTTCTATGATAAAGAACTCATGCCCGAGCATATCATTTGCCTTTTTTATCTCCCCTTTGTTTATTAATTCCCTTATTTCGGTTGAGGAGTATTTTTTTTTCTGCTGAGAGTGCAAAAGTTCAACTTGTTGATAATCAAAGTCAAATTTATTATTTTTTATATATTCTGAATTTCCTTCCCGATTTTTTCCAAAAACAAAATCTTCACCAGTGATTAATTTTTTTGCATTTAATTTTTCTGATATTATTTTCTTTAAAAATTCATTTGCGCTTATATTAGAAAAATTTTTATCAAATTTAGCAATGAATAATTTTTTTATTCCTTCTTTGCTGAATAATTTTTGCTTCTCACTCAGGTGAGTTATACGATAATTATTTTTTATCTGTTTAAAATACTCATACGGGTTGGGTTCAAAATTAATTATTGCAGGGGTTAGCCCGTATTTTTCTGCGGTTTCCAGAAGGGTTTTTATAACTTCTTTATGCCCCTTATGCACGCCATCAAAATTTCCTGCTGCCAACGCACAAGGTAATGAATTGCTATAATTTTCTGATAAATAAATAGTGTCCATTCAATTTTAAATGCTTGAATCTAAAATTTCTTTATTTTTAAAATTATACCCTTTCAATCTGATAACCCCTAAAAATGGTGCTGAAATATAAATTGATGAATAAACACCAAAGGTAATGCCAATAAAACAGGCAAAGCTGAACCCGAATATTACATCACCACCTGCCAGAATAAGTGCCAGAAGGCATATCAGGGTTGTTGCCGCAGTTAGTATGGTGCGTGAAAGCGTGTCATTGATACTTAAGTCTATCAGGTTATCAAGGGGGATGTTCTTGTATTTTCTTAAATTTTCTCTGATGCGATCATAAATAACTACGGAGTCATTAACTGAATAGCCAATTACGGTTAAAATTGCTGCTATTGAAGTTATATTGAACTCTATTCCTGAGAAAACATAAACACCAACAGTAATTATTCCATCATGCAATAGTGAGATAAATGCACCAATTCCATATTGCCAGTCAAAGCGCAGCCAGATATATATAATAATGCCCATGAAGGAAAGTAGCACGGCAATTATCGCGCCAGATATAAGCTCTCCGCCAACTTGCGGGCCTACAAAGTCAATCTTCCTGAATTCAGTTTTACTGCCAAGCTTTTGCTCTATTTCAGTTTTTATGGTTTCAATTATACTTGATATCTGTTTCTGATTTTTGGTATTTTTGGTTGCTATTCTGATCAGTAGGTCTTCCTTACCAGAGGTTTGGATGGTTGCCTCACCCAAGCCTAAAGAAGTGCTTTTAGTATTAATGAATTCTCTAACCTGTGACAATTTATATTGCTTTTCTGGGCGTATCTCAAAAACTATACCGCCAGTGAAATCAACGCCTAAATTCAAACCTTTGTTAAATAACCCAGTTATTACGGCAATGGTTAACATAATTGAGAGCAGGAAGGCTATCTTCTTCTGTCTCATGAAGTTTATCTTATACTTAGAAGACGAATATATTTTTTGCATTTTGCATTAAAAATTTTTCAACCTATATATAAGGTCTAAAAAAATTATACAAGCTGTGAGTTTAAGTAATATAGATGAAATAATTTCAGACGCAAAACAGGGTAAGATGTTTATTCTGGTTGATGATGAAGGGCGTGAGAATGAGGGGGATCTGGTTATTCCCGCGCAGATGGCTGATTCTAAAACGGTGAATTTTATGGCGATGTATGGTCGTGGTTTGATATGCCTTGCCCTAGATAGAAAAAGGGTTGAAGAGCTTGACCTGCCATTGATGGCGCAGAATAATAAATCCCGTCATCAAACGGCTTTTACAGTTTCAATTGAAGCTAGAGAGGGAATAACAACGGGTATATCTGCCGCAGATAGGGCAAAAACCATTGCAGATGCAATAAACCCCAATAAAACCAAATATGATATTGTATCACCAGGTCATATTTTTCCATTAGTGGCTCGTGAAGGCGGTGTTCTTGCAAGGGCAGGGCATACGGAAGCTTCGGTTGACATAGCAAAGCTTGCGGGTTTAAACCCAAGTGGCGTAATATGTGAGATAATGAATGAAGATGGCACAATGGCTCGCCTACCAGACCTCATAAAATTTGCAGAAAAGCATAGTTTGAAAATAGCCACCATAGCTGATCTCATAAAATATCGCAGGGTAAATGAAAAACTGGTTGAAAAAATTTCCGAAACTCAGCTTGAAATATCTAGCTATGGTCATTTCACAGCGCATATATATAAAAGTAAAATAGACAATTCAGAGCATATAGCTTTGATAAAAGGCGATATAAAAGGCAAAAAAAATATTCCAGTAAGAATGCACCAGCTTGATTTTATGTCTGATATATTGGAGGTTAAAAACTCTCCTAAAAATGGTGTGTTGGCAAGCTCATTTCAGGTAATTAATAATGCAGGGCAGGGCGCAATAGTTATTTTAGCAAAAACCTCAAAGCAATTTATTAC
>DQGZ01000081.1:3534-3666 GCA_003531345.1 Alphaproteobacteria bacterium
AAAAACCTCAAAGCAATTTATTACTAATTCACTAGACAAGTTATTTAGTAATAAAAACAAAGAAAAGGTTTCAGATAACACTATCCGAGATTACGGCGTTGGCGCTCAAATTTTAATTGATCTTGGAATTAA
>DQGZ01000121.1:0-196 GCA_003531345.1 Alphaproteobacteria bacterium
AAGCCGGAGGAAGGCGGGGATGACGTCAAGTCATCATGGCCCTTACAAGGTGGGCTACACACGTACTACAATGGGAGTTACAATGGGTCGCTACACGGCAACGTGATGCTAATCTCAAAAAGCTCCCTCAGTTCAGATTGGGGACTGCAACTCGTCCCCATGAAGTTGGAATCGCTAGTAATCGCGGATCAGCATG
>DQGZ01000121.1:528-3564 GCA_003531345.1 Alphaproteobacteria bacterium
GTGAAGTCGTAACAAGGTAGCCGTTTCGGAAGGAGCGGCTGGATTACCTCCTTAAAGATAGTTGTGGTTAACATTTATGTTCTGCAACAATAATATATCTTTCATAAAACTACTACATTCGCCGTCCTCATTTCCTGATAGTAATTACGATTTAGCACCTTTTTTTATTTACAGCCCTCTCGTAAATTAACCTTTATTTTACTTTTTGGTGTTAAGATTTAAGCTTAAGCTAAAATTTATTTATGCCTAATTTTTTTCATGATAGTGAAAGGACAGTAGATCAAGCGACTGACTATAATATTGAGGTTGGTTGTATCAATAGACTTTTATCTTCGGGTGCAAAATTTTATGATGCAACGACACATATGGAATTAGAGTATGAAGTTGCAAAAGATGAGAAAGGAAACTTTGAATTAAGAGAAAGAGGTGATGCTGTTGTAATGCAAATATCTAAAGCAAAGCGTATTCCAGATAATCTTATTATAATTGAAGGCATAAAAAGTGCTTATAAATTTTCTCAAAGAGAAGTGTATTTAAAATAATTTAGGTTGAAAAATGCAAAAGGCTAGTGAAGGTTCTTTTTTAATTGACGCAATAATTGAAGCTAATGAATTGCGTATACAAGAGCCAGTAGATGATTCACTTCTATCTAAAAGAAGCAGTATTAATACGAGGTACAATAGCGAAAAGAACCCCTGCTCCCTGCGATACCATACTTAATTTCAGTAAAGTATTTACAAAAGGTTCCGTCATACCGGCGTATGCCGGTATCCAGATCATACAAATTCACAACTGGATTGGAGAACCTTTGGTTTCCGGTTTTCACCGGAATGACAAAGCGAGGTATTTATAATGTTAAAACTTTACTGAAACTTACTACAGACTGAACCCAACCATCATTGTCCCACAATATTGACAATTTGTTGGACAAATGGTACAATGGCCTAAATTAACCTGAACAAGGGATGGTGGATTCATTTAACATATTGATTTTGCAATGTAATTCCTCCCCTGCTAGCGGGAGAGGTTAGGTGGGGGTATCGTGAGGAAAGCTTGTAATTGGCTTTTGAACTACATCTCGTCACCCCCTCTAACTCCTGGCCTCCCAAGCAGAGGGAGTGCCATAGAACAAATTTTCGCTTATAGCTCAATATGTTAAATTTCCTACCCATAACTAAGGCTAAATTAATAACACAAAAAAAGAAATTATGGCAGAAGGCGTTAATGTAAGGTTTCAGGGGGAATTGCAGAATTTTATCCATAGTCGCATAGGTGAAGAAGGCCTTTATAATTCTGCCAGCGAATATATCCGTGATCTTGTTCGCCGTGATTATGAACGAGAGGAAGCCCGTAAATGGGCATGGTTGCGTAATGAATTAAAACCAGGCATGGAAGCGGATGAATCTGAATTCGTGAAATTTGATATTGAGGATATTCTTAAATAGATAAATGCAAACTACTAATCTCAGTATGCTGATAAAAATATATCCTCCAGCCAGATCAAGAATAAAGGAAATCTGGCAATATACAAAAAATCTTCATGGGCAGAAACAGGCAGATATTTATATTCGGGGGCTTGGTGAAACCATAAATGGATTATATGATAACCGCCCTCTTTGGCGCCAGATAGAAGATAGTGAATTAAATGGTATATTCTTCACCCGCTATGAACATCATTATATTTTCTTCCGTGAATTATCAGGTTCTATAGGTATAATAAATATTCTGCACGAGAAAATGGACATTCCCTCACGCTTGAAAAATAATGATTAACAGCTAATTTACTTAAATGAAAATAGGTTTATTTGAAGCAGGGCTACCCAATTGTGAGCATGATGCAGGTTCAACTGCAACAGTTGAGTTATGTATTCTAGCGCAAGAAGCAGGGTATAAATTAGAATATATTTACACAGGTGAAAACCCGTGGGGGCGCACTGATGACCTTGAAAATAATAATATCCCCTATAGCCAAATATCAATAGTTGATAGTGAGCAAAAAATAAAATTTTTGAAGCAGAAAAAATTTGATGTGGCACTCATCTCAAGACCAGGGCCAGCGATAGAGTGGCTTTATGCCTGTGAAGCAAAAGGCCTGCCCATAATATATTTCGGGCATGATATTCATTATATAAGGCAAACTCGTGGCAATTCTTTCCTTACAGAAGATAAGCAAATAAAACCGCGTGATATTAAACTAATGCAAATAACTGAGCAGAATATATGGAAGAGGGCAGCGTCAGTAATATATCCTTCAGCTCAGGAGGCTTCCATAGTTAATGTTTTTTGTAAAAAAAACCATGCGTTAGAAATGCCTATTTATGATTTACTTTCAGCCTCTGAAAATTTTAAAAACCATAAATTTGTTCCAGCAAAAACTGAAGTTAATAGTTTATTATTTGTTGGTGGGCAGCATCACACGCCAAATTATGATGCAATAGTCTGGTTTTCAAAGGAGGTTCTGCCATATCTGGAAATTGAATTTACCTTGAATATAGTTGGTGATTGGTCAGATTCTGGTAAAAAAGATATTTTAAAAAACTGGAATTTAAGTGCAAAAAATAATCAGAAAATTGAATTTCTTGGCAGGTTAGGGCAGGCGGAGTTATATAATATTTACAAGCAAGCTGATCTAGTGATTGCGCCATTGCGTTATGGTGCTGGTATAAAAAGAAAAGTAGTTGAAAGTTTCGCATTTGCCAAGCCATTACTAGGTACGGAAATAAGTTTTGAAGGGATTGAACTGCCAGACGAAATAGCTAAAAATTTTCTTTCAGAAGTAAATGGCAAGAGTTACGCAGATAAAATAACCAAGCTGCTTAATGTCGATTTAGCTTCTACGCAGGGCGAAATAGTGGATTTCTCAGAAAATATAATTGCAAAATATAGTGATAATTATCGTAAAAAAATACTGGAAAAGGCGCTTTCCTTCATATAAAGTCGCTACAAATAAAAATATTACTCATGAAAAAATATATCATTAACGGTCCACAAGTAATTTCTGAAGATGCAGCAGGGGAAACAGTTGTTATAAATTTA
>DQGZ01000025.1 GCA_003531345.1 Alphaproteobacteria bacterium
AAAATCATAGCAAAGCTACTCGTCCACTATTTTTAGCAACAAATAAAATAGTAGATATTTACACGAATGACTCTTTGCCTGCAAAAATAACTAGAGATTTTTTGCTCCACGCGGCAAATAATGTTTTGCCGATAAAAAACTTCATAACATCCAAACTACTAGAAAGGCCCAATAACATTGTTTTTAAGCCTCTTACAGCGTTATCAGAAAAAATATTGCAAAGAATCTAAACTATTTTTTTATGCTTGATTCAGATCAACCATAAACAGCCCCATAATAAGTTATCTTCTGCCATGTTCAAAAGAGCTAAAAAAATGAGATAACTTATGCATAACTTAAAAAATATAAAATCTTCCGATCAAAATACAGCTTTATTTTCTACAACTATTGCATTTACAATTTGTTTTGCGGTGTGGACAATATTCGCCATCATTGGTGTTCAAATAAAGCAAGATATGGGTTTGAATGATACTCAGTTTAGTTTGTTAATCGGCACCCCAATTTTAACTGGTTCATTAATTAGATTGTTTTTAGGCATCTGGGCTGATCAATATGGTGGAAGACCAATTTTACTAATGGTGATGATTTCATCTGCAATCTGCACTTGGTTACTTATTTATGCAGATACTTATAATATGATGTTGTTGACTGCACTTGGTGTTGGTATTTCAGGTGGTAGTTTCGTTGTTGGAATTTCATATCTTTCAAAATGGTATAGCAAAGATAAGCAAGGCACTGCACTTGGTGTTTATGGCATGGGAAATATAGGTGCAGCGGTAACTAAGTTTGTAGCGCCGTTTGTTATGGTTGCATATGGCTGGCATATGGTTGCGCAAGTTTGGGCGGCAGCTTTATTTATTTCTGCAATTATTTATTACATTATCACAAAAGATGAGCCTGAACTTAAAGCGCGTAAAGCATCTGGTGAGAAACCAAAGTCTATGGCTTCTGCGCTTGCACCACTTAAAAAACTACAAGTCTGGAGATTTTCTGTTTATTACTTTTTTGTATTTGGTGGGTTTGTAGCTTTGGCACTTTGGCTTCCACGATATTATGTTGGTGCTTATGGCATGGATATCAAGCATGCAGGTATGCTTGCAGCTAGTTTCTCTGTTGCTGGTTCAGCCTTCCGTGCAATTGGTGGATATTTATCTGACAAATATGGTGCAAGAAAAGTTATGTATCAAACTTTCATCGTGTGCGTTATTTGCTGCTTTTTACTTAGCTATCCTGCAACTGATTATACAATTCATGGCATCAAAAGTGATATCAGTTTTTCACTTGGTATGGGTTTTATTCCATTCACTATAATAGTTTTTGTTCTTGGGCTTTTCATGTCTTTCGGAAAAGCGGCGGTTTACAAGCATATCCCTGTTTACTACCCCGATAATGTTGGCTCTGTTGCTGGCATTGTTGGTTTGATTGGTGGGCTTGGTGGATTCTTCCTTCCTCTTTGTTTTGGTATAATGAATGACCTTTTAAACATCTGGACAAGCTGCTTCATGCTTCTGTTCTTGCTAGTAGCGATAGCGTTAGTTTGGATGCATATAGCAATTATTAACATGGAGAAACAACAACATCCTGAGCTTCGTGGACCTAAATTTTTTCCCGAGCTTGATGTTACGCCAAAACGCTAATTTGAAATTATTAACGAAGGAGATTATATGGCAAAAAACTTAACAAAATGGGATCCAGAAAATGAGAAATTTTGGGAGCAAGAAGGAAAGCAAATTGCAAGTCGCAATCTTTGGATTTCAATTCCTAGCCTTCTTTGCGGCTTTGCTGTTTGGCTTTACTGGAGTATTGTAACTGTTCAAATGCTAAATATTGGCTTACCTTTTACACAGGCAGAATTGTTTACGCTTGCAGGTATTGGTGGGCTTTCAGGTGCAACACTTAGAATACCTAGCTCGTTCTTGATTAGGATTGCTGGTGGTAGAAATACATTATTTCTAACTACTTCAATGTTGATGCTGCCTGCAATTGGGACAGGTATTGCATTACAAGATTCAAACACCCCACTTTGGGTGTATCAAGTTCTGGCATTACTTTCTGGTTTGGGTGGAGGTAATTTTGCTTCCTCAATGTCGAACATCAGTTTCTTTTACCCTAAAAAAAAACAAGGCCTAGCTTTAGGATTAAATGCAGGGCTTGGAAATTTTGGTGTAACTACCATGCAAATTTTAATTCCACTTGTAATGACAATGGGAATTTTTGGTGGTGAACCAACAATATTAAAATCAGCAAGTGGTTCATTAATTGGAAAAGTGCCCGCTGGTTCTCAAACTTGGATTCATAACGCAGGGTTTATATGGTTGGTTTTTCTTGTTCCCCTCGCATTTGCAACATGGAAGGGAATGAACAATATTCTGGCACCACATGTATCACCTAATGTTGATTCTACTACAGGTGCATTCACAAAAATTATAATGATGCTTACAATTGGATTTGTAACTGCTGGTGCTGGATTTATGTTAATGCAACCTGCTGAAGCTGGTGGTTTTGGAATTAGCAAATGGGTTGTAATACCTGTTATAATAGCAGCAACTTTATTCTTGCTTAGAATAGTACCAGCGGGTGAGCAATATAAGCAGAATCTTTCACGCCAATATAAAATATTCAACAACAAGCACACATGGGCGATGACAATTATCTACACCATGACATTCGGTTCTTTTATTGGATATTCAGCGGCACTTGCGCTTTCAATTCAGGTTATATTTGGCTTTCAGCATGTACTTGTTGATGGCGTGTTAACTCATACAACGGCAAATCCTGCTGCTCCTAGTGCATTAATGTATGCATGGATTGGACCATTCGTTGGTGCATTAATTCGCCCTGTGGGTGGATGGGTTGCCGATAAAATGGGGGGGGCAAAGGTTACTCAAATTGCTTCATTTGTAATGGTTGGTGCAGCACTTGGTGTAGCTCATTACATGAAGCTGGCTTATGCATCAGAAACTCCTGAAGAGTTTTTTACTACATTCTTACTACTATTTATAACATTATTCTGTGCGACTGGAATTGGAAATGGCTCAACTTTCCGAACTGTTGCGGTAGTGTTTGATAAAGAACAGGCAGGCCCCGTTCTTGGCTGGACATCTGCAGTAGCGGCATATGGCGCATTTATTATTCCACAAATTATTGGTGAGCAAATTAAAGCCGCAACGCCTGAAGTTGCCCTTTATGGATTTGCCGTATTTTATGGAATTTGTATCATTATTAACTGGTGGTTCTACCTGCGTAAAAATGCGTATGTAAAAAATCCGTAAACAGTTGATCTGTATCAATCAATAAATTTGGATAAGCGACTTTTATATTTTTAGAAAAAACAGGAGTAATTATTATGAGCCATTTTATAGATAAACTAACATTCTTCAAACAATCCCGTGAGAAATTTTCTAACGATCACGGGGTTAAAACTGAAGAATCCAGAGAATGGGAGCACGGTTATAGAAACCGCTGGCAGCATGATAAAATCGTTCGTTCTACGCACGGTGTGAATTGCACAGGTTCTTGTAGTTGGAAAGTATATGTTAAAAATGGCCTAGTAACATGGGAAACTCAGCAAACAGATTATCCTCGCACTCGTAATGATTTACCAAATCATGAACCAAGAGGATGTGCTAGAGGCGCAAGCTATTCATGGTATTTATATAGTGCAAACCGCCTAAAATATCCGTTAGTTAGAAGCAGATTATTAAAAGCGTGGAGAGCTGCAAAAATAGTTGCCAAAGACCCAGTAAACGCCTGGAAGTCTATTGTTACTAATGATGAAATTCGTCGTGATTATCAGCAATATCGTGGTCGTGGTGGCTTTGTTCGTGCTGATTGGGATGAAGTAAATGAAATAATCGCCGCAGCGAATGTTTATACTGCAAAAACTCATGGACCAGATAGAATTATTGGCTTCTCACCAATTCCTGCAATGTCGATGGTATCTTATGCCGCAGGCAGCCGTTACCTCTCGCTTATTGGTGGTGTTTGCATGAGTTTCTATGATTGGTATTGCGATCTTCCGCCATCATCTCCGCAAACTTGGGGTGAACAAACAGATGTTCCAGAAAGTGCTGATTGGTATAATTCAAACTTTATTATTGCTTGGGGTTCGAATGTTCCGCAAACCAGAACACCAGATGCACACTTCTTTACGGAAGTTCGTTATAAAGGTGCAAAAACTGTAGCAGTAACACCAGATTATAGTGAGGTTGCAAAACTGGCTGATTTATGGCTTCACCCAAAACAAGGTACAGATGCAGCACTTGCGCTCGCCATGGGCCATGTAATTTTAACTGAGTGGCACGCTGTTGGTAAAAGTGATTATTTTGATGATTACTGCCGCACATATACTGATATGCCTTTCTTGGTAAGGTTAGTTAAAAAAGGGAATAATTTGGTTCCTGAAAGAATGGTTAGAGCATCTGATTTTGATGATTCTTTAAAATCTGAAGCAAATTCAGAATGGAAGCCAGTAGTAGTTTGTGGCAAAGAAGAAAGAGTTAGAGTTCCAAACGGCACTATAGGTTCTCGTTGGGAAAAGAAAGGTAAATGGAATTTAGAAT
>DQGZ01000219.1:0-2314 GCA_003531345.1 Alphaproteobacteria bacterium
TTTACCAATTTAATTAATAGTATTTTATATCCAGAGATTTTGGTTTTTATGGGTGCTTTTATCTGTTTTTACACACTATATATTTGTATTAGATATAGGGATTTTTCAAATTTTATTATAATTGGAGGGTTATCAATAGCCTTTTGCTGCTGTTTTATTAATTCATTCACTATTACTTCAGTATGGAATAGTGAACTAAATATTTTGCGCGGAGCTAATTTCTCAAGGCATTCAATAACAGTATTTTGGGGAAGTTTAGTTGCTATGATGGGGTTTTATGATAAACTTACCAGATATAATTTTTTTAATAAAAAATATAAAAAAATTATAGTTATTATTTACGCCGTGCAGCTATTTATGGGTTATGCAATTGAGGGGGTATCGCACGCTTCATCAAGAGATTTTCCAATAGAGGGATTATCAAGCTGGAAAGAGAATGTAGCGTTAATTAATAAAAGCAAATCATTATGTTTTCCAATAAACCCTTACGGTTGGTTTTTTAAATATAATTGTGATGTTTTAAATAAAGTTAAGCCTTACAATGAGCCTAAGATTATTATAGATGCAGAAAAATTTTATAAGGTTGCATTGCCAGAAGAGGTACACAATAGAAATATTAATGGAATAGGCTTTGTAGTATCAAATTTTGGTAATAAACATACCGAAGCAAAAGCAAAAATAATAATAAAAACTAAAGATGAAAGAATGATCACAGAAGAGAAAAACTTGGTGATTTATAAAAAAGGCGGGCTAATTTTCTTCAATAGTAAATTATATAAAACGCCTGTTAACAATATTAAAATGGTTCAAATAAAGTTTGATAAAAGGCTTGAAATTTTGTCTCGTGAGCTTGGTAGTAAAAAAATTTACGCAATATGGACGGGTTATTAACAGACAAAATCATATTGCAATATAAATTCTGTGTGATATTGAAATCAGAAAAAATTATCGTTCATTCTATGTCAAAAAATCCATTCCCTAAACTTGTTGTTGCTATTGTCTTTTTAGCAGTTGCTAGTGTATTGTATTATGTGTCTAACAATAGCGACAAAGAAAAGGCTGCAAATACAACCAAAACTGCACCCGCAACAACACAGGGCAGCGTCTGCAAAACAAACGCAAATATTAAAATGGGTTTTGTAAAATCTCCCGATAAAAAAGTCATGAAGTCTTTCAATAGTGGTGAAAATCAAACTATAGAAATATCAATTGAAAACTTCTCTGATTTTGAGCTGTTTACAACTAGGTCACCTAAGAATAACTTTGTTATTGGTGGCTCATGGACTGATGAGAAAGGGCAGAAATTATATGAACATCCTTATGTTAATATTGACCCTGCTCTTAAGCCTACCGAAAAAAGAGATTTTGAAGTTTCAATAAAAGCCCCAGAAAAAAAAGGGAAATATAAACTTCTTGTAGCCGTGCTTAACATAGGTTGTGATTGGCACGTCCCTGGATTTGGAACTCCAGAGGAAGCTCAAACTGAGCAATATATCTCCTATACAATTGACCTGAAGTAGAAAATTTGCTTACTGCGATATACACCTTATATCAACTTAGTGCATATAACTAAATTGTACCTTGCTTGAACTCTTTCAGCGCGATATACACCTTATATCAACTTAGTGCATATAACCTCATTGCCATTACCTTGATATTCTATCGTATCAAACTCCAAACTTGCTAAATAAATCCCCCTGCCGTTTGCTTTATGGCTGCGGCTGCTATCAAGATGGAAATATGGCTTCCAGTAAAAACCCTGCCCTTCATCTATTACCTTCATTTTTACATATTCGCTGGTTTTGGTTACTGAAACTTTTACCAGTTTGTTTTTATTTTCACTAAGCTCGCTGCGATAATTCACTTCTTCTTCCCATTTACCATCCAGAACCAGCTCTGATTTTTCTTCAAAACTTATTCCCAGATTGCCATGCTCCACTGAATTTACCAATATTTCAGAGATAGCCCCTACCATCCGAGCCGATTTTGGAAAAGTGCATGATATGGCATTTGCGATATTCTTGGCTTCCCGCAGTTTTCTGAATTCCAGCTCACAATGGGTTAGGGTTTCCATACCCATTTTAAGTTTTCGTCGGCTTTCAATATAAAAATCCGTCATCTCATTCTTGCGCCTTTGCCTGCGGTTACTACGCATGGCAGATTTTACCAATGTAAGCAGCATCTGGTGAGAGTAAGGCTTTGTGATATACCAGTAAACCCCCGCCTCTATACCCTCCAGCACCTGATAGGTTTCATCTGCGGCGGTTTGCATTATTATCGGCAGGTTATAGAGGTTGCCGTCTTCCCTGATGCG
>DQGZ01000219.1:2634-2765 GCA_003531345.1 Alphaproteobacteria bacterium
CGGCATCATACGGTCAAGCACTATGGCATCAAACTCCTTGTCATGCTCCAGTATTTCAAGCGCCTCAAGCCCGTTCATGGCACTTACTGTTTCATAATTTTCCCGTTTTAGAATATGGTTTACAATTTCCA
>DQGZ01000219.1:3134-3394 GCA_003531345.1 Alphaproteobacteria bacterium
TGCATTTGATTTTCTTATATAATTTTTAGATAATGTGAGCTACTTGCTTATTTCAACTTATTGCATGCTCCGTGCCAAAAAATTTTCCGTTATACTTCAAATAGATAGGCGAGAGCGCCTCCAGAATGTAGCATATTAACGCAAATTAACTGTTTCAAATTGAAAACCCTTATGCTATTTTGCAACAGTGCCTTGGGGTGTTAACGTTTTGTTAAGGTTTTTAAGATAAATTAGGTTTTTTAAAATTAAAAATTAATGGG
>DQGZ01000239.1 GCA_003531345.1 Alphaproteobacteria bacterium
ATTTAAGAAAATTTAAGGGCATTCTTAGAAAAAACTTTGTATTCTTTTTGAAAGAATGTGAGTGGAGATTTAACAACCCAGACCCAAAATCTCAACTTAAACAACTAAAACAATGGGTTAATAAACTTTACTAAAGACTATCTAGATCTAATGAACAAATTCCCACTAAGCTGGGAAGAGCAGAAAGTTTATTTTTGTTTTGAAGGGGGCGTAAAGTTAGTTTGAATTCCGATATAAAAATTAGGCTGGGCTTTTGGTAATGACGATTCTGGCGGTAATATGGTTGAGCCGTCATAATTCTGTAACCTAGCCCCACCAAATAACTTCATATTCATTGCTGGCTTGTTTAGTAAGGTCCACTCACCATGAACACCTAAGCCATAATATGTTTGGTCAGACACAAAACTTTTTCCTAATGTGCCTGATAATCCAACCGTGCCATTTTGAACCCCATATTTATCTAATAATGGAATTGTTACTCCAGCATCAAGCAGACCTAAAGCAATTTTAGCTGGGTTACCTCTTGCTGAAGCTAGGTCAATTTGAGTTTCAAACAACATTTTATCAGTCTTATGAATATTACCTAAAAATAATCTGCTCACACCTCCGTCTGGTTCATTATTGCCTGGCCTGATAATTGTGCTTAGATAACTTGTGTTATTTTCTTTACCGTCATTTCCATAGCCAATTTTGAATACTGAGCCTGTAAATGTTTCAGACATTTGCGCTGAAGATGGATTTAAATTCATTATTCTGTCAACAAAAGGTTGATCAAGGTTCAAATTCTTAGGTTTATAACCTGCCGAAAACTCCCAATCTTTTAGTTTAAATCTAGCTTCTGCTATTTGCCCATATTCTGGAAACTTCCAAATATCCATTGCATGAGCTCCAGTTGCAAGTGGAATTTTTGTATTTTCAATAGTGCAAACACCTGTACACGGGCATCTATTTAACCCACCAGGGTATAACAAATTATATGATTCAAAAGTTGGATTAAAATAAATACTTGGACCTATCTTTAATCCAACTTGGCTTGGATTATTACCTGAATTAATATTCCAATTAGTTGTAACATTAGCATCGAGCAATCTTGCATATGATAAATAACTCCCAATATTATCTGGTGTTAGCCCTGTTATTTGTCTACCTGCGCCTGAGCGCTGGCTCAATGATAAACTAGCATCTATATGTTTTCTATTTAACTCAAGAGTCCTTCCACTTATTGTAGTGCTTTCAGAAAGTTGTTCTAAATTTGTTTTGTCTAACAGCGTTGCGGAAGCTCGAACTTGTCCACCTAGCAATGGATCTGTGTTTCCAGCGGTTGCATAGGCAGTTGCAAGCTGAAGTGACGCTGATGCAGTAGGATGATTTTCTTTATATTCCTGTTTAAATTCTTCTTTACCTTTATCTTTAGCTTCATCAAATTTAGCTTGAGTTTCATGTTTGGCTTCCGATCCCGCTTTTTCAGCTGCTCCAAAATCAATTTGAATTTCTTCTGTGGCACTTACAATTGGCGGAGAATTTGGTGTAATTGTAAGAGCTTTTGCCTTTAATGTTTCTAACGGCAGGTTTAAAAGTTCCTTTCCAACCTTTTCAATTTCTGCACTTCTTGCGGATGCAAAATCTACTGATAGGTTTGCCGTATTAACCTCAACATTAGTTGCGGTAATAGTTAATGATGTTCCTACTGCATTTTGTGAACCAGAAGTCTGATTAGTTTTAAGTACTTGTCCGTTCGCATCAACCTGAATTGGTGAGTTTGTTTCAGGGGCAATTGCTGGGATATTATTTATATTTAAATTTACTTTTTCAGGCACAATTGAAAATTCAGTTTTTAGTGCAGCAGCTTTTTTATTTAACTCTTCCTGAGTAGTTGAATTTTTTGCTGCCTCTAAAAGTGCTAACTTGTATCTCTCTCCTTCATTTTTAGTTGCCTGTTGAGTGATAGTTTTTGATGTACTAGCTTCTTTTAAAGCGGTTGTAACTGAGGCGGCTATTATTGCATCTTTCTGGCTGGTCAAACCAGCCTTTTCTAAGTTTTGATTGAAATTTTGTTCCGCAAGTTTTGTTGCTTCTAGCTCTTTTTCTTCAGCACTTTTTTCTGGAACTTCGGGGGTGGCAGCACTACCTAATTTTTCTTTGATTTCTGATTTTTCTTCTGCCGCTTTTGTAGCTTCTGCTTGCTTTTCTGGTGGTTGTTTTAATTCAGGCAGGGGTGATTTTTCTTCGCCTTCTTTGTTTTTTTTAGGGCTGAACCAACCACTAAACCAAGCAAAAAGAGCAGCAAAAATTGCTATTAAGAAAAAACCACCACCGTCATCATTATTTGCCATAATAATAAATAATTAAGATGGTGAAAAACCTTTCTTTTTAACAGGGCTTCCAGTCTCATTATTTGGTTCATCTGTTGTAAGAGAAGGTTTTGCCGTTTTAAAATCTAATGATGAACCAATATCCGCAAGATTTTTAACATCTGGATTAGAGCCCTCCTGATAGGCAAGCCTTCCTGTTATATCCAGTTTTCCCAAATTATTATTGATTTGAGATTTGAGATTTTGGTTTGCAGCTTGAACTTCAGATAAACCTACTGCAAAAACTAATGTGTCTCCAGCTAAACCGGTATGGCTTTTTCCATCAGTAGTTTTAACTGTAATTGTAGTTTGTTCCTTACTTCTCCTAATTAATTCTCCCATGCCATCTATGTAAGTGGCTTGGTCAAGTATGCCGTTCATATAAGTTTCAACAGCCTTTATCATTTGGGTTTGATTGGGGTGTTTAGTTTTAAGTTCCGCCAAAATATAATCTGCACCCCAATATGCGCTTTTTAAATCTTTATTCACTTTTGAGAGTAATCCTTCTGTTTTTGGTTTTCCATTACTTCCATCATTACCAAACAATAAATTTCCACATGAACTGGAATGTTTTGACTTGTCCCATATATCATGACTAGGATTTTGAAGTGCATTT
>DQGZ01000060.1:0-260 GCA_003531345.1 Alphaproteobacteria bacterium
ACCCATGCCCAGATAGTACCATTAACATTTTCTTCAAAACGTCCGATTATATTTAAAACCTGGGATAAGTTCGTGTTTCCAACACCATTTGATGATATTTATATAAAAATAGGTAAACCTATTGCTGTAGAAAAAAATATATCTGATAGTAAAATGGATATGCTTGCACTTGAGATCGAAACTGCAATGAACATACTTACTGATGAATGCGATAAGTTTTGTGGGTTAGGCACTTCTAGCTAATTATTGAATTATTTGTT